>JAZBPA010000442.1:0-6372 GCA_036351435.1 Candidatus Competibacteraceae bacterium | reverse complement strand
GTCACCGGCCTAAGCCAGTATGAACCTGGTCTGGACGGCTACACAGTGTTTACCAAGCCTATGGATGAGTACGATCTAGACGAAGCCCGCCGCCAAATCTATGGATCGGTTGAACCCAAGGTGAAAACGCCGGAGGTTCCGGCTGTGCAGCTCTCTGCAGAGGAGCTAGCCGAATTGCAATACCCGGCTCTAGAGCGACTCAAGACCATGCTCGGTGAGTTGGGCCCAGATACACGCAAGATCATGCTGTTCGTCCCCTACCATTGGTACCACCAAGCAACTCCGGGGTCGAAGGATGCCTTAGTTTGGAATGAGTGTAAGCGCCGAGTGGTGGAACTTGCGTCGGGTCATCCCAATGCCTATGTGGTGGATTTCATGATCAATTCCGACATTACGACGACCGACGAAAATTACTGGGACCATGTGCACTACACGGTGGAAATCGCCGCTCAGCTTGTATCATTGATGGCTGGAGCAATTATGGACGGCAAGCGGGACGAGCGCTTCGAGCTACTCTATCCATGACAGGTCATCATCAGGTCTTGCTTTGATCGGCTAGCGGTATAGTCACTAGCCACTAACCACTCCCGCTAAATCCAGCCAATAAAAGTGATAACGTCAACACCGACACTGCCGTGGTCACTACCACCACGGCGGCGCTTTGCCGCACATATACTCCGTATCGCTGGGCAAATACGAACACCAGTGCCCCGGTGGGAATCGCCGCGATTAACACCGCCGACTCGGCCCAGAACGGCTCCAGCGGGAACAGATACAAAATCAAGCCCCAGGTAATCCACGGATTGATGACCAGTTTGACAAAGCTCAGCCATGCCACCTCGCCGAAATCAGTGCGCAAGGAGTGCCCGTACAATGACAAGCCCAAGGTAAACAACGCCGTGGGACCTGCCGCATTGGCGATCATATCAAGATAATTGGTGATGGGCACGGGTAACCGCCACTCCAGATAAGACACCAATAAACCGGCCGCAAGAGACAGTAAAATCGGGCTTTTTAACAAGGCTTCACCAACATCGTGGACAATGCGCCGATACCCTTTTCCGCCCGCTTGACCCAGTTCAAAAAACACGATGGCCGCGCCGATGAACAGCACATTGCTGACCAAAGCGGCCACCACGATTGGCGTTGTCCCCTCGCGGCCAAACGCCGCCAGAAACAGCGGAATACCCATGTAAACCGTATTAGCGAAGGTCACCGCGAACCCATGCACGGTCAATGCCCGCACATCACGATAGCCGAATACCAGTCTCGCTACGGTCACCGCTAATAACAGAGTGAGCAGATTGCCGACGATATATACCGCGATGAATGGTCCATTCAGAATTTCCGCCAGCGGTACCCGCGCCGTAGTCAAAAACATCAGCGGTGGAATGGCAATGTAATAAACGAAGCGGTTCAGTGCTTCGGCGCTGGCTTCGCCGAGCACATTAAAATGGCGCGCCAAATAACCGGTCAAGATAATGCAGAAAACCGGCAGGACGATATTGAAGAGTTCTTGCATACCATTCGCTGCAGTGATGTAAAAACGGAAACGCAGCGATAATGCTAAGATACGCGCGCTTTCGAGAACGAACCGGTCGGATCGTTATGAACAATCGCAAACTAACACTGCACTTTATTTTACGCTGGGTATTGATCCTCACCAGCGGTTTATTGATATTGGGAATAGCCGGAGGCGTTTGGTTATATGCGCAACTACACAACAGTTTGCCGCAACTCAATGGTCAATTGTCGCTAGCGGGTCTGTCGGATCGCGTAACCATACAGCGTGACGGGTTAGGCATTCCAACTATTCACGGTACCAATCGGCTGGATGTGGCGCACGCCACCGGTTTTGTACACGCTCAGGACCGATTTTTCCAGATGGATTTGCTGCGCCGCGTAGCTGCCGGGGAACTCGCTGAAATAGTGGGCATTGCAGCCTTGCCCAAGGATCGCGCCGCCCGCATTCACCGCTTCCGGACCCGGGCGCGCGAGGTATTGCCCACGTTCCCGGAAACCGATCAAACTTTGATCGCCCGTTATACCAACGGGGTCAATGCCGGCCTTTCGGCTCTCGCTGCACCACCCTTCGAATACCTTTTGCTGCGAACTACCCCGCAGCCCTGGCAACCGGAAGACACGCTGCTGGTGATCTACGCCATGTATCTGGATTTGCAAGGCCGTGAGGCGAAACGCGAATCTTTTTACGGCATCATGCACGACGTATTACCAGCTGAATTATTTGCCTTTCTAGCGCCTCCCGGCACCGAATGGGATGCGCCATTACAGGGGTTGGTGTTTTCTACACCTGCACCACCGGGTCCGGAAGTCCTTGATCTGCGCCGGCAACCACCGACTCCACTTGCTGAGAACGACCAGCCTTTTCGCCATACCGATGAAACCGTGGCTACCGGCAGCAATAATTGGGCGGTAACGGGTAGTGAAACGGCTCACGGCAGCGCACTGCTCGCCGATGATATGCATTTAGGCTTGAGCGTACCCAATATCTGGTATCGGGTCTCCTTGGTTTATCCCGCCGATAACGGTCAGGAACGACAGATTACCGGCGCAACCTTGCCCGGCGCACCGGCAATCGTGGTCGGCAGTAATGGTCATGTCGCCTGGGGGCTGACTAATTCCCAAGGCGATTGGAACGATTTGGTGTTGCTTACCTCGCCGATGGACGACCCGGAGACGTATCTCACCCCGGAAGGTCCACGCCGTTTTCAACAAGTTCAGGAAACCATCGCGGTTAAGGACGCCGCAGACGACATACTGACTATTCGAGAAACCCACTGGGGACCGGTTTACGACACCGATCATCAAGGCCGTTTGCGGGCATTACGTTGGGTTGCCCATGATCAAGAAGCGGTTAATCTGGGATTGCTCCGACTGGAAACCGCGACCACTGTGGATCAGGCCATGACAGTTGCTCAGCAAACTGGGGTACCGGCACAGAATTTTGTTGTCGCTGATGCTGATGGCCATATCGGCTGGACGATTCTAGGACCAATTCCGCGCCGTT
Organism: Candidatus Competibacteraceae bacterium; assembly: GCA_036351435.1. Lineage (GTDB taxonomy): Bacteria > Pseudomonadota > Gammaproteobacteria > Competibacterales > Competibacteraceae > JAAUQA01. Next base: position 3,344 of record JAZBPA010000442.1, on the reverse strand, counting down.
TCGGTCACAGCGGCCGTACTCCGCAAATTTGGGCCGATGGCAGTCGGGGTTGGGACGGCTGGTTGCAACCCGCAGAATATCCTCGCATCGTCGATCCGCTTTCAGGTCGATTGTGGACCGCTAATGCCCGGGTCGTCAGCAGCGAGTGGTTGGCTAAAATCGGTTATGGCGGTTATCGGTTGGGTGCCCGCGCTCAACAAATCCGCGATGCCTTAATAACCATGGAAGGTCCCGACGAGCAAGATATGCTGGCGTTGCAATTGGATGACCGCGCGTTGTTTTTGTCACGTTGGCAGGACTTGTTGCTTACGGTGCTGACCCCGGAAACGCTGGATGATAACTCTAGCCGTCGCGAATTACGTCATTATGTAGAAAACTGGGGCGGTCGAGCGGCGGTCGATTCCGTCGGTTATCGGTTGGTGCGCAACTTCCGTGGAGCTGTCTCCAATCGGGTGTTCACGCCCCTAGTGGTCGCTTGCATACAGGCTGACGAGCACTTCAATTACGACTGGATTCGGCAACAAGAAGGTCCGCTGTGGCGACTGATCACCGAGCAACCCCAGAACCTGCTGGATAGTCGTTACTCCGATTGGCAACAGCTGCTGCTCGCCGGCGTGGATGACGTGCTGGAGCAACAGGCAAACGAAGGTTCCGATTTAACCACATACACCTGGGGAGCCCATAATACCAGTCGCATTGATCACCCTTTCAGCCGTTTCGTACCCTGGCTTGAGGCGTGGCTGGACATGCCCGACATAGCGCTACCCGGCGATATTAATATGCCCCGCGTACAAACGCCGACGGCAGGTGCTTCGCAGCGCATGGTGGTCTCGCCGGGACGGGAAGAGCAAGGCATCTTCCACATGCCGGCAGGGCAAAGCGGGCATCCGTTGTCGCCACATTATCGAGACGGACACCAGGCTTGGGTACAAGGTCGACCAAGCGCTTTTCTGCCGGGCTCTCCGGTCAATACCCTGACTCTGATTCCGACTCCGACTGAGGGGAGGCAGACCCCATGACAAAGCCGACAGGCTCTGGTATTTTTGATATATTCTGTAACAGCGCATAATCACAGTCCGGTCCGATGATGTGCTCCATGCACCGGGCCGATTTCCCGCCGCGCTCAACGACAGCGTGAACAACTAGCCAAAGGGTACTAGTAATATGCCGACTTACAACGCTCCTGTGCGTGATATGGAGTTTATCCTGTTCGATGTCCTCAACATGGATAGCTATCAAGATGTAGAGGGTTATGGCGAAGCGGACCGCAGCACGGTTGCAGCCATTTTAGAAGAATGCGCCAAACTGTCCGGAGAAGTGATTCAGCCCCTGAATCTGCCGGGCGACGAGGAAGGCTGCCACTTAAAGGATGGCAAGGTCACCACCCCTGCTGGGTTCAAGGAAGCCTATCAGGCGTTCATGGAAGGCGGTTGGAGTGCACTGACCGGTGATCCCGAATACGACGGGCAAGGTCTGCCGTATGTGCTCGGCATCGCCATGAACGAAATGATCTGTTCGGCGAATTTCTCCTTTTCGATGTATCCGGGCCTGACTCACGGCGCGATTGATGCCCTGGAACAGCATGGTTCCAAGGAGTTGAAGGATCGTTATTTGCCGAAGCTAATCAGCGGTGAATGGACTGGCACCATGAACCTCACTGAGGCGCAGGCCGGCACCGATTTGGGTATTCTGCGTACCAAGGCGGTACCGCAAGCTGACGGCACCTATTTGATTACCGGCAGTAAGATTTTCATCTCTGCCGGCGATCATGATCTGACCGAAAACATTATCCATTTGGTGCTGGCTCGCATGCCCGATGCCCCGCCAGGAACTAAAGGCATCAGTTTGTTCGTGGTGCCCAAGATGCTGGTTAATGACGATGGCAGTCTGGGCGCACAGAACAAGGTCGAATGTGGCCGTTTGGAAGAAAAGCTGGGCATTCACGGCAATTCCACATGCGTAATGAATTTCGAAGACGCCGTGGGCTACATGGTCGGCGAACCCAATAAGGGCTTGATGGCCATGTTCACCATGATGAATGCCGCCCGCCTGGGTGTCGGCATGCAAGGATTGGCCATCGCGCAAGTCGCTTATGAGAATGCCGTTGCGTACTCCAAGGAACGCTTGCAGATGCGCTCCTTGACCGGTCCGAAGGCACCGGATAAACCAGCCGATCCCATTATCGTCCATCCCGATATTCGCAAAATGTTGCTGACCGCCCGCTCTTTCTGCGAGGCTGCACGCGGTATTGCCTATTGGGCCGGCATGTTGGTCGATATGGCGCGCAAACACCCGGATCAGAAAGAACGCTACAAAGCCGACGATCTGTTGGGTCTGCTGACCCCGGTCATCAAAGCCTATTTCACCGACATGGGCTTTATGACGGCGAATTTAAGCCTGCAATGTTTCGGTGGTCACGGTTATGTCCGTGAATGGGGCATGGAGCAATTCATTCGTGACGTGCGCGTGGCGCAAATCTACGAGGGCGCTAACGGCATTCAGGCGTTGGATCTGGTCGGTCGTAAGATGACCGCCAACAAAGGCCGCGCCGTACAGGTGTTCTTCGGCGAAATCGGCAGTTACTGCGAGCAGCAAATGGCCGATCCCGAAATGGCGCCGTTCGTACAACCGGTGATGGGTGCCTTGGAACACATGTTCGAAGCCAGCGGATGGATGGTCGACAATGGCATGAAAAATCCCGAACATGCCGGAGCTGCTGCCACCGATATGCTGTACATCATGGCGTTGGTCACCATGGGCTACATGTGGGTGAGAATCGTCAAGGCGGCCAAGGAAAAAATTGCTTCCGGCGAAGGTGATACCCAGTTTTATCAAGATAAGCTGGTACTCGCCAAGTTCTTCTTTGAACGCATGATGCCCGATTCCGCTGCCCATCTGGCCAAGCTGAAGTCTGGCGCCGACACGCTGATGGCGTTGAGCGAAGAGTCCTTCTAAGTTCTCGACGACTCACTCGGCCACGCCCAATACCCCTCCTTAGTTGGAGGGGTATTTTTATGAGCATTCAACAGTATTATCTGGGTTGTCCGCTCTGGAGCAATCGCGACTGGACTGGCCGATTCTTCAACGTCTCTGCGCGTCCCGCCAATTTTTTGCGGCAATACTCCTCGGTTTTCAACACGGTTGAGGGGAATACCACGTTTTACGCCCTCCCCACAGCGGACACGGTAATCCGTTGGCGTAACGAAACGCCGGAATCGTTTCATTTTTCCTGCAAATTTTCCCGCGCCATTACCCATGATCGGCGTTTACGCCACACTGGCGCTGAAACCAGAGAATTCTTTAAGCGACTATCGCCTTTGGCTGACCGATTGGGGCCATTCATG
>JAZBPA010000441.1:0-4336 GCA_036351435.1 Candidatus Competibacteraceae bacterium | reverse complement strand
GTTGAGTAAGTAGCACTAAATCCAAACCGGCACTGTGGCTGAGATCCGCCAGCTGTCGATAGATCGTTTCTCTTGCGGGCATCAGTTCCTTGCGAATCCGCTGTGTCAGCTCGGTAAACCCGGAGTCACCGAGCGGCGCCTGCCCCACTTGAGCGGCGGCTTGATTGGCAAGGGGGGTGTAGAATGGCCGGCCTTTTAGGTTGTTTGAGTGGTAACGGATAAAAGAAAGGAGGGCGCTGTCTTTTATACGCAGCAGCGAGAAAACCTGTTGATCGGCCGAATCCACCATGGCCAGAACATTGGCTATCGGTCTTGGCTCCCAGTTTTCAAAATCCGCCAGGCCTCTCGCGAGGAAACGATCGAAATCGTTTACGCCATGCATGAGCAGTACGGTCTTGAACCTCGGCATACCCGTCGATAACAAATACTTGAGGTTGTGATAGCTGTCCAGCGAAGTATTGCCGGATACCCCGAAATTATGGGCTGGAGGGTTCAATAAGTCCGGCCATCGCTGGCTTTCTGGAATCAACCCGCACTCGGTGGTGCTGCCGCCCAACGCAATCGATTCCGCTGCGATTGCCCCGGGGCCCGGCGAGACGGCTCTGATTGAATTTATGGCGAAGCGGATGGAATGCGTACCCGGGTAGATATCGTTGTCGACGTTGACGTAAGCGATCAGGCCGGGTTCATGTAGGCGGAATTCGGGATGAGGCTCTGCGTAGAGGCTATAGGGATTTAACCAAAACCAGCGCAATCCTAACTCGATCAGGAGTATGCACAGTAGCGGAAGCAGTAACCAGTATTTATACATCGTGCGGTAAGCAACGGGTTTGCTGATCTGACCGTGCGGTAGGCGAGAAAGGGTTCAGAACTGAGGGCTGCAGGCCGGGTTGCGGTCGGATACGAATTCGTAAATCGGTGCGGCCGGTGTCTGCAGGCTGCGAAGATAGCGATCTACCGGGGTGCGGAATTGATCTGGACCGGATACGCGGGCTTTGCCGATCTCTATATCCCCCGTATTCCTTCGTAATAGGCGCTTTGAGTGGCTCCATGAAAAAACCCTCAACTGCGCCGGGGATGTTTGCTCGTCGGAACCGATCCCGAAACGGCAGGAAACAAGGGCACGAGCCCGCCGCGGACCGGCGGCTGCTCTCGAGTCAGCCCGCACGCTTCATGCTCGCTAGTCTACCGGCGACGGTCGGTTCGGGGCAACGTTCGCGCATCCGTTTTGCAGTGAACGTGGTGCCGTGCAGGCGCAGCGGGTGCGGGTCAGGATCATTCTTCCGCCGGAACGGTCCATCCGGTGGGTAGGAGCGGTTGCGGGTTCGGGAGCCCGACCAGGACCAGGCGGTGCTCGGCGTCGCCGCCGAGTCGCGCCGACTCCGCAGCCCTTGCCAGCGTTCAGCGCAACCTTCTGCTCGATTTTTCCGGGGACACCTTTCGGATAGAGCGTGTTTTGCATACAGCCCGCTTGCGCTCCCGGGCATTCGCAAAGCCATTGGTGCCACGATTTGCTGGGAAACCGGCTTCAGAGGTCCGGGCCGGCTGGAGATTCGTTTGCTGCAATTGCCCCGATTCGCTGGGTAATGCCCAGGGCTCGCTCGCCCAGGAGTCGTCAGCCCATGCCCCGTAATGTTGCAGAATGCAGTGTGACGTTTCCGTCCGCCCTGCGGATTGAATATCGCCACCCCGGGCGCTAATCTGGTCGCCGCAGTTCGACTTTCGGGCGTGCGCGCCGACCTCATGGAAATTCCGTGGATCGGATTTGTTCCAGTCGACCCACAGCCATCAGGAACCTTGAGCCGATGAGAAACAAGCAGCTTTTTTGGACCCTCGGAGCCTTGCTGCCGCTGCTGGCGGCTTGCACCCAGGAACAGCAGAACCAGATCTCACGCTTGGGAGTGACCTGGCTGGAAGGGGACTACCGCGTGACCTACGCCGACGGCAGCCACGTCAAATCCTGGGACGTCCGCGACGGCAAGGTAACGAGCGAGCCGGAAAAGGGTTACTACTTTTTCTGGGTAAAGGTGGACGGCAAGAAACGCTACGTCCAGACGCCCATCGCCCGAACCTACATCGAGGAACTTCCGCCGCGCTGATGCGGTCATCCTTGGCTGGAGCCGGCGAACGATTGATCCCTTTGTCGCCCTGCCTGGGGTGCTATTCTGTTAACGTTGGCTGAATTTACATGTCTTGCAACGTATGTGCCGAAGGCAGACTATCCGACCCACTTGCAGGACGCTTTAGCTTACCGATACGAGGCGATTGAGCATGAAGCAGGAGCCCGGAAAGAAGGGTCGTGACTGGCGCGAAGAGGTGGTCGTCACCGGCAGCGAATTGGTGGAGCGGGTAAAAAAGCTGGTCGCAGAGGGAAATGTGCGGCGCGTCATCATCCGGAATAAAGAGGGAAACAGCCTGTTGGAAATCCCCCTTACTGCCGGGGTGGCCGTGGGTGGTGCGGTCACAATAATGGCTCCCGTGCTCGCGGCGCTGGGGGCGCTGGCGGCATTACTCAGCGAGTTCAGGGTGGAAGTGGTCGGAACCCGCGATTCTGACGAGTAATCAGGCCGAGCACGGGTCTAACCCTGTTGCGAAAGGCGTCTTGAGGCGTCTTTCGCGGAGGGCCCAAAGCCATCCGGGTCAATGTCGCGCAATCTGGTAGAAAATTGCCGACTCCGGAAACCGTCCGTTGTATTCGCGAAGAAATACCAAGGAAGGCTTTTCTTGATGTCCCCGCAAGTAATCGGCGACGTGCCACTTCCATTCTCTGAATAGCGTGGTATTTCCCTTTGTCTCTGACCATGAAACAACCCCCATATACCCGCCATGCACCGATCCGTGGGTGGTGGCGGTTCTTGGCGAAAACTGCGTAGTGCGAATATACGTATAAATACTCACTAGTATTCCCGACAAACGCGGTTAGGCTTTTGCTTTATCCCGGGCTGGAAAATTCGGCATGGGACTGATGGAAGCTGTTTTCGGGCGCCTGGTCTGTCGCGAACGAGCGCGAGCACCATACGTTCATATCTATGGGGGGCAAGAATAATGGTTACGGAAAAGAAGCTTCGAATAGCAATCGGGGGGGTGTTGCTGGCTGTGGTGGGATTCTCAGGCACAGCGGCGAATGCGGAACCAGACTTACTGAAAGCCAATGGTGTTGACGACGAGGCGGTTGCCGAGGCTTATTACGAGACCATCGATCCGAATGATGAAAGACTGACGCAGTACGACTGGGAGCTGGTGAACGGATACCATGACCCGATCAACGAGATCGTCGAAGTCGCCGGGCATTTTAATGCTTCGGATCTGGGATTCTGGCGCAGAATCTCCATGGTCGAAGACAAGCGTCGTGGCCACAAAGGCAATATCGCATTTACGACTGTCAATTATGCAACCGAGTACGATGCAGTAAATGATCTGAATGCCGTATCCATCGTTAACATGGAGTATTCACCGGGCCCGGAAGGCGACCGGATCACCAAGTTCTATATTTACGATGGCGCGACAGGAGCTAGGCTGACCAAAACAGTCTTCGATCCAGATCCAGCAACCGCCGAAGAACTTTACTTGCCAGCAGGGTGTTTCTCCTGTCACGGGGGCGATGATGACGCCGAAGCACCATTGCCTGATGGGTATAACGATGGTAGTGGAGAAACCAATTCCGGATTCCTGGCGTTTGATTTTAACGTGTTTGAATACGGTAGCCTGGTTTCACGAGCCGAGCAGGAGGCCGCTGTCAAGCGCTTGAATAAAGGTGTGTTGAGAACCGATCCCTCCCGAGCAGTGAGAAAGCTGGTCAGAGGGCTCTACGGCGGCAAGAGCTTGCCGAGAGCAACCCAGGATTCAAGTTATATGCCTAGCAGTTGGGTATCGGAGCCTGAACTTTACCAGGTAATAGTGACTGACTGTCTTGGCTGTCATACCCTGTCTGATTCAAAGGTGCTCAGCCTTGAATGGTGGAAATCAAATACAGACGAACTGAGAGAAGCGGTATTCGAAGATAACTTCATGCCTAACTCACCGTTCGCCCACAGAAGATTCTGGAGCAACGGAAATGTCAATACCGTACTAGACGCGATCGTTCGTTTTGAGTCTGGAGGTTAATCCGCAATCGAGTTCGACGCACCGAGGACAACGAGATTCCTGCAGCCGGCGTGGCGCTGGGTCGCGTAGAAATCGCGCCGCGCGATAATGATGCCCGGGCGGTAGTGCAAAAAATGGGTTTGCCGGCGCCAGCGCCGGCAAACCTTCGTGCTGCTGCCTGCCGGGGTAGGCAGATCAGGTCGTCCGAATAATAGGGGGTACTGATTCTGGCGCGATTGGGGGCGCGAAGAAG
>JAZBPA010000440.1:0-2854 GCA_036351435.1 Candidatus Competibacteraceae bacterium | reverse complement strand
TGATTCAGGACGCTTTCTGTTTGGTCAGTCACCTCCCGTACTAAATTGATAGTGTGTCATAGGCAAGTGTTTCGCGCGCCAAAGCATCTCCAGCGAAGTTGAAGGTCGCAGCATGGGCGCGTCACCGTGGTGGTCGAAGTAATAGCTGTTCGAAGTGGCACAGTTGTGGTTCAGGAACACAGTCCCCTGCTGGCGCTTCTGTATATCCTGGAAGTAGTGATCATGCGCCTCTTGCCTAATCTCTACTCGCGTTGCTTCGCGCCTGCGGGACTCACGAATACACCTCGACAGGTGAATCGCGTTACCCTCCACCATTTTGAAATAAGACGTACCGATCAGGGCGTAAGGGCCGAGCATGATGTAGAAGTTCGGATAGCCCGGTATGGTCAATCCCTCGTAGGCTTGGTAGCGATTGTCATGCCAGAACTGTCCAAGGTCGGTGCCGTTGCTGCCGATCAGTTCGAAGGAGGGGATATTGCCTTTCTCGAATGTCTTGTAGCCGGTGGCGAGCACAAGTACGTCAATGGGGCGTGACTTGCCGTCGTTAGTGGTGATTCCCCTGCGGGTGATGTGTCGAATCGGTGTTGTCACCAGCTCGACGTTGTCCTTCGCGAAGGTTTTGAAATACTCGTTGGAGAAGGAGGGGCGCTTGCAGCCAAAGCCATACGCAGGGCTGAGCTTCTCCCAGAGGTCCTGCCGATCAGGGAGTTGTTCGTACATGTTTTGGAGGGCAGCCTTCTCGCAGGCACGCACGATCCAGGGAGCTTGGCGGTAGTAGATGGCGGACAATACCATCAGGGTTTCGCTGGAAGCGTCCGTTACACTGCGAATACCTTGCTGTAAAGCAGGTGAGGCGCGAAATAGGGTTTTCAGCCAGCCCGGCAAGGTTCGATCCGGCTTTTTTAGCACCCAGATAGGTGTTCGTTGGTAAACATCAAGTTGGCGGGCCTGTCGAGCAATTTCCGGCACCAGTTGCACCGCGGTAGCTCCGGTGCCGATGACCGCGACACGCTTGCCCTTCAGGTCGATGCCCTTTGGCCAGCGGGCGGTATGGATGATATCGCCTTCGAAGTTGTCGAGACCCTCGATGTCGGGTAATTTGGGCGTGATCAGCCCCCCCCCTGCGGAAACCAGATGTCGCGCCCGCAGAGTTTTGCCCTGTTTCAATGTCAGCACCCATAGGTCATTGAGTTTATCGAATCGGGCCCGTTGCACTTCAACGCCAAAGCGAATGTGTGGGTAGATCCCGTGTTTGCTCGCCACTCGACGAGTGTATTGATACAACTCGCTGCCCGGTGCGAATACCCGCGACCAGTTGGGGTTCTGTTCGAATGAGAACGAGTAAGTGAACGAGGTGATGTCCACGGCAATTCCAGGATATCGATTGTCACGCCAGGTGCCACCGACATCATAGCTGCGCTCGAGGATAAGGATGTCGTCGATACCGTCCGCTTTGAGTTGGATAGCGGTTCCAATCCCAGAGATGCCGGCACCCACAATGATGACTTCGTGGTCAGGGCGCGCCGAATGCATCGATTCCTCAGGTGCAAAGGCAGTCATGTTCATGCGACGGTCTCCTGTACGTTGGAGCAAGCCGGAACGTCGTTACCAAAATCGTGGCGATTTTGAGCTTTAACCGGGGCACTGCGTAACTGCGTTTGTACGAAGTTGATCAGCCGTTCGGTGTCTTTTCGTGCTTCCGGTAGCAGTAGCCGCATGATCGGCCAGACATGCGGCATGTCTGGTCTCGATAGCAGTTTCACTGGCACGCCTGCCTGGCGTGCGCGTTCGGCCACGGCATAGGCATCATCGCGCAAGCATTCCTCCTCGCTCACCGTCAGCATCAATGGGGGTAGCTGTCGGTAATCGCCCCGGCAGGGGGAGGCATAGGGGTGCAGCGGATCGGCGCCCTGCAGATAGAGCTTTGTGGCACCATCGATCATTGCTTGGGAAAGCATCGGATCGGAATCGTTGTTAGCTTGCCGGGACATCAACTCGCCGGTGGCATCGGCACCTGGAGAGATGGCGATGGCACATACCGGCATCGGAAGTCCCTCGTCACGCGCACGAAGTAGTGTTACCAGCGTCAGATTACCGCCGGCAGAGTCACCGGCGACAACCAGTGGCCGAGAGTCCTCAATCAATTCACGGTAAACGCACAGGGCATCGTCCGGTGCGGCCGGATAGGGATGCTCCGGAGCAAGCCGGTAATCGGCAAGAAAAATACGCGCGTTCAGCGCCTGGGCCAGCCTGCCACAAAAATTGTGGTAGGTGTCGAGGCGGCCACCGACAAAAGCGCCGCCGTGCAGGAAAAGCAGCGTTACGGTCGGAGTGGCGGTGGTCAGCCACTGTCCTGGGATATCGGCGACACGCGCATACCTAAGGCTAACACCGCTTGGCAGCAGTGCGGGTAACAAAGGCGCATTCATAACCTTACGCAAATGACGAACCAGATGTTCGGGATCCTGAATATCGCGTTTCATCACAACGCGGAAAAGGGGCTTAATAATTTTTGCAGGAAGTGATGCCATTAGTGTCTCCTAATTCAGTCGGCCAGCAGGTGATAGGTCTCACCCACGATACGGGTGTACAAGCGAGGCATGAGGCGTTTGAAACGCCAAGCCATGCGGCCATCAATTTGCGGCAGCATATAAAGTTCCCCACGATCCAGCGTATCGAGTGTTTGTCGGGCGACCTTGTCGGCTGTGATCAGGGCGAAGCGGGTCATGGCGGCACGGGCAAACTCTCGGCGCTTTTCCGGCAGTTTGCCATCATTGACGATGTTGGTTGGTACCACTGTAGGACACAGTGCTGTGACGTTTACGCCAGTGCCAGCCAGCTCGGCGGCCAGTGT
>JAZBPA010000439.1:0-3022 GCA_036351435.1 Candidatus Competibacteraceae bacterium | reverse complement strand
GTATCAGGTCATAAACGGCTTTCTTCAAAACGCTTTTTTCTACAGCGCCCTCTAACTTGAGGCCGGGCGGGCAGCGCATGCTGGTCTCAATAATGCGTTTGGAAAACAGTGGCGGCAGAGCCAGCAGACCATTGGCCGAGCTCATTTTATCGACCTTGACCAAAATCAGATTGGCACCCTTGAGCCGGATGTTCATGTGCATCAATTTGTTGACGAAATCCCGTGGTCGGGCAGTGTGGAAAAACGGTTTTACAATGCCGATCAGGGATTCATCCCCACCGCTTTCTCGAAACACGTCCGGGGTCAGCAGGGTGTTCAAATCCTGATAACAACGTTGAAATGAGCGTAGATAGTCCCGTTCCAACCAACCGTCCGTCGGCTCGTTGGGCAAAGGACCATACAGCCGGGTTAGCAACATAGGGATGTTTTTCGGACCACCAAAACACGGGTCGCCACCCTCACCGTTAAGCACACAATCAGTAACCTGAGCAGCGGTCTGGGCTAACAAATAATTGGGTACCGCGACCGGATCACCGATTGGGTCATCTAACTTCCAGATAATATCGCGCAACTGCTCCAAAAAATGAGCGGGACGTATTTCTAACCAGTGATGATCGGTACGGTAACGCTCCACCATCAAAACTACGAACTCGTTCTCTCGCGCATATTCCGCACCGAAATGCACTGAGAAGGTGGGAATGCGCACTTCGGGGAGTTGTTGGCTGGTGACTGCGAGTACAGCACTAGAGTCGATACCGCCGGATAGAAACACCGCCGGCGTTTTACCGGGATTAACTGCTAAACAATCCCTGACCGATTCCTCTAGTGCTGTTCTGACCTGTTGTGGATAGTTATCATCGGAAGCGGTCTCTTCCAACAGTTCGTAATGAAAATGGCGGTGTATGCGCACCTGTCTTTGAGAAAAGGTCAGTATGCAGCCGGGCTGCAGTTCCTCAATACCCATCAACATAGTCCGAGGACCGGGAATAAAACTGAACGTCAAGTATTCGGGTAGCGCGCCGGGGCGTAACTGGCGTGGCACAGTCGGATCGGCGAACAGCGCCTTGATCTCGCTGGCGAATAACAGCCGCCCTTGATGCAGGGTCCAGTAAACTACCTTGACCCCAGCATGGTCGCGGATCAGATAGCCCGTGTCATGTTGAGCGGACGCCAGCACGAACGCGCCTTCTAACCTTTGGAACTCGGTTGCTGGGTTGTGTTTTAAGTTGGAAAGCAATCTTTCTGCTTGGGTAGCGCCTGCAACGTTTTCATTAATATCGGCGCTGAATAGGACACCTCCATACCCGAGGGCCTGCTTATCTCCTACCGCAAGCTGAGATTCCCGACACCAGGAAGCGATTCCGTGGCCGATTTCAACCCGCTGCTCGCCAGCCATCGGCGCGTCGAGTCTTTCCCAACCTAACGGACAGCGATGAGCAAGCAGACCTGCCATGCGCGCTAATAGGCCTTCCGCTGGAGGGCCGAAGTAACCGAATAAACAAGCCACCGAACTTGCTTAGGAATTGAACAAAGTGGTTATTGGCACACGGGGTTTAGCCATAACTCACTTCTAAGGAAACCCCATCGGCGATATTTGGTGCTGCCAACAGCAACGAACCCACTGTTATGGCAGTTGCCAGGGTGCCCAACAGCATTCGTGGGGGCATAAAATCAATCGGAACTCGATATCCGCGAGTCAGCATCTGCTCGTGCCGACGAGCAAAGTAGGCAGTGGCCGAACGCCCTTCAGGAGGAAGCCAGGGTAATGATGAACTGCGTTGTAATGATTCTCGGCTGAGCCCGAGATCGACAAGATTGTTGCACGCGAACTGCCAACGACTGTCAGCCGCTATTTGAGCGAACAGGACAAACCCTCGTTGAGACGCCTCATGCAGAATTTGTACTGGAATCGTAGGATGATTGCGTAGAAACGTTTGACAAGCGGCGAACACCGGAGCCGGATACCCGGAGCGGCTGACCACTGCTGTCTTATTCAGCAGCGGGAAACGGTTGCGGATCAACATGTCTGCAAGCTCATCGCTTTCCACAATCAAAATCCGTTCCGGTGCATAGTAAGATTCACTGCTGTCGGGTTCGGTCCGGGTATTGAATGCTTTGCCATTAGCTAGCTGAGCGATAGGGTGAGTTTGCGCATATTTTTCCACGACCTTTTTGGCGCCGTTGAAATCGACTGATCGTTGCAATCCTCTCTTGAATTGGAACCCCAACATTACCGCAACGAAAAGCAAAATGTACAAACCGGCCGGTAAGCTCCATTCGGTGATAAACCAAACAATGGCAGCGAGCAACACAATAATCAGACTACATCCCAAAGGTCCTACGGTTTTTTTATTCCAATACCGGCAGATTTCGAGGGCCAGTTGAGTAGTAGTAAAACAGTATTGGTCTTTATCAGACAGACGATCAATCATCTGCCGCAAAGCAAAATCACTGATTTTGTCGTCCTTGTTCCTGAATATGAATCGATAACCGCACTGGCTACAACGCCTGCCGTCTTTGTACTTCTGGTTATGACTACAGTCAGGGCAACGCATGGGTGTTTTCTCTCCGGGTTTTCCGAAAGCGTAGCTGGTCAACACGACACTGCAATGATTGCACAGAATAGCCTTCAGCATTGAAAAAGCGAAGCCGGGCAAGCCGCTCGCTTCTCGTTGTGGTATGATTGATAAAGCATTTTTCGGCAGAGCAATTCGCCCAGCCGGGAATCTTATCCATCACTACAACAGGACGAACTCACCATGATAGGTACAACGATCACCGAGTTCATTATCGCTGAGCAACGCCGTTTTTCAGGGGCTACTGGCGATTTCACCTCTTTGGTCAATGATATTGTTATTGCTTGCAAAACCATCGCCAGCGCCGTTAAGTACGGCAAGCTGTCGGACATGGATGTATTGGGCAGCACCGACAACGAAAATGTGCAGGGCGAAACGCAGAAAAAACTGGATGTGATTTCAAACGATCTATTCATTCGTCGCAACGAATGGTCCGGTTATGTTGG
>JAZBPA010000438.1:0-2436 GCA_036351435.1 Candidatus Competibacteraceae bacterium | reverse complement strand
CAAGGCTCGGCGGGTGGAAGTATGGAGCTTCTGACCGAGGGTATGTTGATTGTCTTCAGCAAACGTAAATCGTTCTGATTGTTTGTCCCCAGCCGAGGTACGCTGAAGCAGCGACTGCGCTACGAAACTCAATCGGTCCATGTTATTAGAACCGTCATTCTTACTGCTCTTAAATTACGGATACTTATTGAGACCACGTAACTAATTTAGTCGTCCGCCAGGTCAACTAGATTGAGCTTTTCCAGAATACCATTGCATTCATCGACGCTATTGTAGTGAACGACGAATTGGCCTCCTCCAGCCTTCTTACTGCGAAATTCTACGCGCGCACCTAAATGGCGTGATATGCGTCCGCATAGTTTGGCAATATCAGGATCCTCAACTTTCAGGCGGCGACCTCGTTGAGTATCCGAGCCTTGTTCTTTGTATTTACGAGCGGCGATCTCAAGCTGTCGGCTACTCCAAGCACGCCGAATTGCAAGCTGACCCAGCCTGATCTGTTCCTTTTTTGATAACGACAACAATGCTCTTCCATGCGCGTACTCCAATTGTCCTTCTCGTAGTGCATCCACAATGGGTTCGGCAAGCTCCAGTAATCCAAGGGAACGGCTTACAGCCGATATTGACTTACCAACAGCCGTCCCAATATCTTTTTGCGCAAGACCTTGCGAAATCAGCGTTTGGTACCCTTCTGCTTCTTCGATTGGGTTCAAGTTGCTTCGTTGAAGATTCTCAACAAGACCCAGAATAGCTGCTTGTTCATCTTCAACTTCCCGCACCACAGCAGGCACGCTGCTAATACCCGCCAATTGGGCTGCACGCCAGCGCCTTTCACCAGCTACCAATTCATAACCAGACTCCAATGGGCGTACCAGTATGGGTTGTAGCACGCCGTGTTCCCGAATGGTTTCAGCCAACTCGGCAAGTTCACCGGGATCAATTTTTTTCCGCGCTTGATGGATGCTGGGCGTTATGGTGGTTAGAGGTAGCTCAACCAAACGATCGCGCGGTAGATCAGTAAGTGGTTGCGCAGTCTCTCCCGCCAACACCCCCAAAAAATCAAGTGTATCCCTGGTTCGTTTAGCCATGATTGTTACTCACACCATATCGCCCAGCAGCGATGGTTTGTCGCTGGGATCCGTCAACTTGTTGGACTCAAATACATCCCACAGAGAACGGATTTGGGTCAGAATCTCTGCGTTGACACGGTCCATCATATGGACAGCCCTGGAGAAAGTATCACGCGAACCCCGCGGTTGTTCTATTTCGTATAGACCCTGATGATCAGTTGCTACCCGTTGTAGTTCGCGACTGAGCGGCATGTGATTGGTCAGACACATCCCGCCGTAAGCATTCATTAGCAGTTTGATAACGCCCTGCGTCTCTGGGGATTGTTCATCGACACGCGTAAGCAGCATGTTGATACGTTCCAGATTTAGCTCATGACGATGTCGTCGAATAACATCTCGCAGAATCCGGAAGTATTGTACTGACGAGCCCAGGCTGTACATGTGGGGTTCGACCGGGATAACTAACAGGTTAGCCGCTGCGATCGCATTTAAGCTTAACATGCCCAAGGCTGGTGGCGTATCGGTGACTATGACATCATAATTTTCCGGCAGCCTTTCTAGGCCGTTGTTCAACCGCAATAGCGGTGGACCTAGTTTGCGTGATCTAGCTTCGGACTCTCGGGCAATGAGCAAATCTACGCGTTGCAGGGATAGAGAAGCGGGGATTAGATCAAGATTGTGCCAATAGGTCTTGCGCACCACTTTCTTTGCTTGATCGGGTGCTTCTAATATCACCGCACTGAGATTTTCCGATTCACCAAGGTCAATATCTGGCAAGATACCGAAGGCACCCGTTGTTGTGGCTTGGGGATCAGCATCAACCAATAGCACTTTATACCCTTTGACTGCGAGATACTGGGCGCAGTGAATAGCATGGGTAGTCTTTGCGACCCCCCCTTTTAAGTTACTAAAGGTTACTTTGACTGGCAGGTTTACTGAACGATGACTGGTGTTATCGCCATATATTTTTCGCAACTCGTTCACTTCGTTGTAGTTGTAAACGCGTTGCCGAATCGCTCCTGATTGGCGTGTCCTAGGTTTCGGAAAGCGCCCTGCAGACTCAAGGGCACGTATCTGTGAAATACTGATGCCTAATAGCTCAGCCGCTTTTTGGATCGTGAAATCAGGTAAACTCTTTTGGCCAAATGTGTGGCCCAGATGGTCCAAAATTTTACGCTGTATCTCTTCCCCGCGATCAGCAGCTGCGTCACAAATTCGGTCGAGGTTTTCTGACATCTGGTTGGCTCAAATTGTAGGTTAATTAGGCATGGAGGATTCTATACCTATATGGATTTTGCGAGCAATGTAAAACCGCGCACGAGAGATTTACTCGTGCTTTGAATTGCCGATTTGCCGCGCGGCAAAT
>JAZBPA010000437.1:0-5465 GCA_036351435.1 Candidatus Competibacteraceae bacterium | reverse complement strand
GCATTGCGTTCATGACCATCGGTCTCATGTCCATGGGATTTATGGCCTTATCCGGGATACAGATTTAGGCATTACAAAAAGAAAGAAGCCGCTTAAAACATCGCAGGATACTATCGCCATGAACCCTTCTAATACGCTGTTAGATTTGTTGGCCGCCGAATACGCGCTAGGTACGCTCAAAGGTAGCGCTCGGCAGCGATTTGTAAGACGATTATATGGCCATTATGGATTACGCCGTCGAGTTCAACGATGGGAGACGATGCTCTTTAATGCGATGGGGTATCCACAACCCATACCGCCGCCACCCAAGGTCTGGGATAACCTATCCCAGCAACTGTTTCCCGAAGAACCGGTGCAACACGCCACAAGTCTGGCATGGTGGCGAAACTTAGCGTTGTTCAATAGTCTGCTGGCCGGTTTGCTGATTCTGCTTTTATCAGTTCCCCCTCCAGAGGTCATGGGTTATGTTGCGTTAATCGGCGACGCAAACAAACAACCTTTGTGGATGGTAAGCGGATCCACGACAGGCAAGTATCTCTATGTGACGAATACCACACCGATGGCGATGCCGGCCGATAAACGCTGCTTTCTCTGGTTTCAATCTGATCGTGGTATCTACGCACTGGGTACATTGCCACAAGCAGGCGGAGAAACGAGGGTAACACTGGAGCAAGAGTTACGTTCTTTACTACCTGGCCGCTTACTGGTTACTCTCGAAAATAATGGCAGTCACACGCCCACTACACCTGGCGAGCAGCTGATTGTGCACCAGGATCAGTGGATACCGCTTAAGACATTCTAAATTCAGTGTCTGTACTTGTTTGACAATGACTGTTCGGAGCTCTCATGTGCTTACTAATTAAGAATGCATTAATGATTTCCGTCCTATCCCTGTCTACGGTCGTTCTGGCCGACGCCGGTCATGAAGACATCGGTAAACCGGGTCAGGCATCGGCTGCTCAACGCACTATGGAAGTCGTGCTGGGAGAAATGTATTTCAAACCGAACAATCTCTCCGTAAAAGCCGAGGAGACCATCCGCTTCGTGGTGAAAAACGAAGGCCAACTCCTGCATGAATTCAACATCGGGACACCCGCCATGCACGCCCTCCATCGCCAGGAAATGGTGGAGATGATGAAACACGGGATGATGACTGCGACCGGTATTAACCAACAGATGATGATGCACGTCGGGCGATCCGGCATGAAACACATGGAACACGACGACCCTAACAGCGTACTGGTGGAACCGGGCCAAACCGAAGAGCTGGTTTGGACTTTCTCCCATGCCGGCGCTTTGGAGTTCGCCTGCAACATGCCTGGCCACAGCGAAGCCGGTATGGTCGGCAAGCTCACCGTATCGACGCGTTGATAGTCCTTGAATTCGGCTCCGGGCAATGTAGGCTAACAGAATTCTGGCAGGGTTATCCTAAAGCATGTTCCGTTAGGGCCCGTGGCCAACAAAACTAGATCGCCGCCATGAGCACGCACCAAATCACGCGAAGTCGCTAGACCAAGACCCGTACCACCCGGTTTGGCGGTGCCCACAAAAGGTTTAAACAAGCAGCCTTTTATGGCCTCGGGAATACCGGGGCCATTGTCTGCAACATCGATAATGACTGAACTTTCCCGCGAATCACGGAAAGCGGAAATGCGAATTTCGCCCCCAGAGGTGAAATCCTGCAATGCCTCCAAGGCATTGCGACACAGATTAAGCACAACTCGGTATAATCGTTCCTGGTCCGCGCTGACTGTCAATTGATCCGGCACCTCGTTGGTCCAAATGATTTTCTGCGAACTATTAGGTCGCAGTGCGCGAATGACTTCATCGACTAGATCATACGGTTTTAACCGGGTTCGTTGGGGCACCACTTGATCGCCTCGTGCCAAATCTTGCGTTTGGCTACACATGTGCACTGCCCGTGTTACGGAGTCCACTAACAAGGGGGCAATCTTGCGCACAGTAGGATCATCTACGCGGGCCAGCCGTTCTGACGCGATCGATACAGTGGACAGGGTGCTCTTGAGGTCATGGTTGATCTTGCTGACAGCCGTACCTAACGCTGCCAAACGTGATTGTTGAGCCAACGCAGTACGCAATTTCGTTTGCATGCGGGCGAACTCCCGCTCCATGACGCCGATTTCATCATAACGCGTCTTGGACGTTATGATACGTGCAGGATCGTCAGGCGCTGCGCGGAATGCCATCAGGTTCTGGGTAATTCGGTATACCGGACGGATGATCAACCAACGCAGGACCAAATAAACCAGCGTCGCTGTCGACAGGGAAATCAGCACCGAAATGGCCAACACTTCCAGTGTAAAACCAATCATCGCCGTGCGCAGTGGTTTTTCTTCGATTAGTACTGTCACCGATTCAGCGCTTTGGGCAACCCGACCATGCACGCGGAGCAAACGGTCTCCACCCAACAGCATGGTGCTCAGCGCCTGTTGCGCGCGCGTGATTGTCGTCTGCGTGCGCAAGTCCAACGTCATATCCCCTTTACTGGTATCGCCAAGACTTAACAGGGGAGCACCGTGCGGACCGTGAATCGCAATGCCCCTAACTCCGACCTGCTTCAGCAAGAGCCTTTCCAGATTGCTGTTCAGAGCGCGGAAAGCGGGTGCCGACTTTAACACTACCGTAGCCATATAAGCATCAGTCACTTGATGCTCCAAATAATCATGCCAGAAGCGGATTACCGAAGGGACATGAATCAACAGCCCGCCCAGGCTTACAAATAATAAGATCAAGGCCAATAGTCGAGTGGACAAACTGTGACCACGGGCAACCGGCAAATTGGTTTCCATCGGGCGCGTCGATAGTTTGGGTCGCATTACGCTATGCGTTTGTCATGACATTAGTCGAATATCCGACGCGAAAGGTGTAAATGGTATTTGTGTATCTTGCGCTCCAGAGCAGGCCGGGAGATGCCAAGAATCTCGCAGGTACGGCCCTTATGACCGTATGTTTCATCAAGAACCTGCTGAATATGCAACGCTTCCAGTTCGTCCAGACTCAACAAGTGGCCTTGAGAGTCTCGAAAAGGGTCCTGACAGGGCGTTGCCGGCATGGACAAGGGGGGGTCTTGACGCAACGCAAGCAGTGCGGGGGTCAGCAAGGTATCACGCGCGCGCACTAGTGCCTGGGTAAGAATGTTCTCTAATTCCCGCACATTGCCCGGCCAGTCATTCTCTGTCAAGAGCGTCATCGCCGCCTCTGTGATTTGGAGGGGCGGGCGATGCAGGGTACGCGACAACCGTTCCATCAGCCCTTTGACCAGAAGTGGAATATCGTCACGTCGCTCGCGTAAGGGCGGAATGTGAATTTGTATGACATTCAATCGGTACAACAAATCCTCCCGGAATCGCCCGGTTTTGACTTCGGTGTCCAGATCCCGATTGGTGGCTGCGATGACCCGAGCCTCGGTGGTGAGTTGTTGGGTACCACCGACCCGTTCAAAAACGCTTTCCTGAAGTACGCGTAGCAGCTTGGCCTGTAAATTGGGTGCAAGTTCTCCGACTTCATCCAGGAACAGAGTGCCTTCGATCGCCAGTTCGAACTTGCCCGCCTTACGGGCTATCGCTCCAGTAAATGCGCCTTTCTCATGCCCAAACAACTCGCTTTCCAGCAGCGTATCGACAATAGCAGCGCAATTAACCGCCAGGAATGGCCCCTGGCGACGGCTATGAGTGTGAATGGCGCGAGCCACCAGCTCCTTGCCGGTACCGCTTTCGCCAGTAATCAACACCCGGACGTCACTGTCCGCGACCAGAGCGATTTCCTTGCTGATGTCCAGCATTGCCCGGCTATGGCCGATCATCTCTCCCAGCGTGACCGGTGGTTCGCTTTCGCTGGACAAGGCAGCCACCTGACGCAATAGGCGACGGTGCTCAAGCGCACGATCTACGACATGAGCCAATTCCTCAATCTGAATCGGCTTGTGGATAAAATCATAGGCACCCGACCGGATGGCCTGGATGGCCAAATCCAAATCCTGGGTCGCGGTAATGACGATCACCGCCAGATCGGGTTCCTTTTCCTTGAGTCGGGTCAGCAATTCCAGACCCGTTCCATCGGGCAAGCGGTGATCAACCAAGGCCAAATCCGGTGCGCTGGCTGAAACTTTTTGTAGAGCTTCGGCCATATTGTAAGCGTTATCGACTGTACAGCCCTGCTCCTCGAAGTGTATGCCCAAAATCTGATTTAAGCCTGCATCGTCTTCGACGATCAGCAGATGACCAATCATGGTCTAACTCCTGATTTCAACAAATCAGCCACACTGGCCATGAATGTGGCGTAAACGAATGGCTTGCGTAACAGGCGGGTGCTTGGCGCGCCGCAGGGTAGGCTTTCCGGACGGCATTCACTGCTGATAATCAACGCGGGCAAAGTGGGACTACGAAATCGCAACTGTTCGAGCAATGCGAGGCCATCCATCCCGGGTAATCGATAATCTAGAATAGCTAGGTCTGGAGACTCAGATTCGATCCGTAGAGCATGCTCAGCGCAAGTGTAGTGGCTCACTCGATAGCCCTCCTGCTCTAATATCAAAGATAGCATTTCAAGCAGGCCAGGGTCGTTTTCGATCAGCAATATGCTGTGTTGAGACATCGAATCACCCGTACCCTATAGCCAGTCAGTGGATCCTCAAGACGTCATGATTGATTGAGTATCGACATCCTTGTCTTTACTCGTTCCTATCAGAACAGAGTACCTATTAAAGCCGATAATAGCTTCATGCATTTACTGCACAGCATGGGTATCCAGTTCAGTTTTTCTTGTTTTGAGCGGATTCCGTCCCGGCTGGCGCAGTATTTTGATCATAGTAGTAGTGGTGATGTACTCCAGCCTCATCAATGTAATGATTTCCCCGATCCTTGAACGGCTCCTTCTTAGCGGGTGCATCACGGACATCCATGTGATGATGCTGATGAACTTCCACCTGCTCTACGACATCTTCGCCCCGCTGGTTAAACGGTTGCTGAGTCGCCGGTGCATCGCGCACTTCTGGATGGTAATGTTGATGAACTTCGACATTTTTTAAGTGGTCACCGGATTTATCTTGAAACCCCTTCGTTGACTTATCATCCGCTATTGTTAGGTTAACAAAACCGAGCAATGTTGTTAAAGAAATGGTGATGAGTAGTTTTTTCATTTGGGATCTCCTAGATAGTTCACATTGTTGAAAAAGCGTCCCTGCCCCAAAGCATGGTCTATGCCAAAAAAAATATTTATATTAAACAATCTGTTGAGAATCCAGGCAGGTTCTGCAGAACACCAGCGATTGAACGAAACGTTTAATCATTGAACATTTCATTACAGCGTCAAAAAAGTAACTAGAAGTAGATTGTTTGGGTAGCCAAAGCAGATATTCTTTGATAGGGTTTCTCTAGCGACACTCGAATTAACTTAAGTGAACTGATATAAATGTCTGCATCTAATTTGCCGTTTTTTACGTAAAG
>JAZBPA010000436.1:0-9550 GCA_036351435.1 Candidatus Competibacteraceae bacterium | reverse complement strand
GGCGTGATCCACTTGCACATGAAAATCGCCGACTTGGTTGCCTGCCACCAGGGTCAAACCGTTTAATCGGCAATCTGCGCCTTCACCATCCAGTAATGCAGCCACATCGGTGCGCGCCAGCAAACCGCCCGCGGAAAACAGCAATGCTTGAAAACGGCTGTCCCGTTCCTGGTAGGTGCGCAATCCGCCCAAATGCCGCGCTTGGTCATCCTGTTCCTGCACTTGGTAGTAATCCAGCACGGCCCCTTGTCCCAAACGAATTTCGCTGAGCGGGCAACTCAGATAGCGGCCGTGACCCACATGGTCTTCCACGATAGTGGCCTGTGCGCTGTCCTCCAGCACAATCAGACTGCGGGGATGGCTAACCGTGTCTTCACCGGTCGAGAAGAACACCAGGTGTAGCGGCGCTTGCAATACCGCGTCGCGTGGCAGATAGACAAACGCACCGTCCTCCCATAACGCACTATTACGAACGCTGAAAGGGTTGTCCTCCAAACCGGGCAGGCGATCCAAATGGGTAGCAAGCAACTCGGGGTGGGTATGCAGTGCCTGTCCCAAACTGGCGATCAGCGCCTTGGGCGGCAGGTTACGTAAACGTGATAGGTTCGGTGCAAAGTGGCCATCGACAAATACCAACCGGTGTGCATCATTGTCGATTAGCGGCAATACGCTGGAGTCCAGCGAGACGGCCTCGGGTTGGGTAAACGCAATCTTGGACAAGGCGCTGACGTCGGTAAAGCGCCAGGATTCCAGTCTAGTGGTGGGTAAACCCAGGGACTCGAAGCGATTCAATGCCTGACGCCGACGATCAACCAACGTATCGGGTTCGTGGCGGGTGTTCACCAGCTTATTGAAATTTTCGCGATATTGACTCTGATCGGTCAGAACAGCGGCTACCATGCGGGGTCACCTTAGGCGTTGGCCCGGCGCGCACGCCCCGGTTCATTGTTGAAGAGAGCGTAGCCTTGCGCTTCCAATTCCAGCGCGAGTTCCTTGCCGCCGGACTGGACGATACGGCCGTTCACTAGCACATGGACATGATCCGGTACGATGTAATTCAGCAGGCGCTGGTAGTGGGTGATGACCAGGAAACCCCGCTCGGCATTACGCAACGCATTGACGCCGTCCGATACCACTTTTAATGCGTCGATGTCCAGGCCCGAATCGGTTTCGTCCATCACCGCGAAACGCGGCTCCAGCACCGCCATTTGAAAGATTTCATTGCGTTTCTTTTCGCCGCCGGAGAAGCCTTCGTTGACTGGTCGTTGCAACATTGATTCGTCCATTTTCACCAATTCCATACGGCGATGAATCATTTCCCAAAAGTCCATGACGTCCAGTTCCGGCTCGCCACGATGCTTACGCATGGCATTGACGGCAGCTTTGAGAAAATACAGATTGCTGACACCGGGAATCTCCACGGGATACTGAAAAGCCAGAAACAAGCCTTCTCGGGCGCGTTCTTCCGGGTCCATCTCCAATAGGCTTTTGCCCTCGAACAGGACTTCGCCGGCGGTCACTTCATAACCGGCGCGACCGGAGATCACGTTCGCTAAGGTGCTCTTGCCCGAGCCGTTAGGCCCCATAATGGCGTGCACTTCACCGGCGTTGACAGTCAGGTCGATGCCTTTAAGGATTTCCCTGCCCTCGACGGAGGCATGCAGGTTTTTGATTTCCAACATGGATAATAACTCTCTGTGCTGTGATCGGGACTGATCGTTTTAGCCGACGCTGCCTTCCAGTTTCAGTTCTAGCAATTTCTGAGCCTCCACCGCAAACTCCATCGGCAGTTCCTTGAAGACCTCTTTGCAGAACCCATTAACAATCAGTGATACCGCATCCTCGGCCCCGATACCGCGCTGGTTGCAGTAGAAGATCTGATCTTCGCTGATTTTAGAGGTAGTCGCTTCGTGTTCTATCTGAGCAGAGGGGTTTTGCACCTGGATATAGGGGAATGTGTGCGCCCCGCACAGATCGCCCATCAGCATGGAATCGCACTGCGAATAATTGCGGGCATTTTCTGCGGTGGGCAGCACTCTCACCATCCCCCGGTAGGCATTCTGCGCATGACCTGCGGAAATGCCCTTGGAGATGATGGTGCTGCGGGTGTTTTTGCCCATGTGAATCATTTTGGTGCCGGTATCGGCTTGCTGATAATCACGGGTCAGGGCTACGGAATAAAATTCGCCCACCGAATTGTCACCACGCAGTACGCAACTCGGGTATTTCCAGGTGATCGCCGAACCGGTTTCCACCTGGGTCCAGGAAATCTTGGAATTGCGCCCTTTGCACAGGCCACGTTTGGTGACGAAGTTGTAGATGCCACCCTTGCCCTCGGCGTCGCCGGGATACCAATTCTGTACGGTGGAATACTTGATGGAGGCATCATCCATGGCAATCAATTCCACTACAGCGGCGTGCAGTTGGTTTTCGTCCCGCATGGGCGCGGTACAACCTTCCAGATAGCTGACATACGAGCCTTCATCGGCGACGATCAGGGTGCGTTCGAACTGTCCGGTATTCTTGGCGTTAATGCGAAAATAGGTGGACAACTCCATCGGGCAACGCACGCCCTTGGGGATGTAGACGAAAGACCCGTCGGTGAACACCGCAGAATTCAAAGCGGCGAAATAGTTGTCTTTGGTCGGGACCACAGTGCCTAAATATTGACGCACCAAGTCCGGATGATCCTTCACCGCTTCCGAAAATGAGCAAAAGATAATGCCTTTTTCAGCCAGCTTGGATTTGAAGCTGGTCGCTACGGAAACGCTGTCGAACACCGCATCGACCGCGACCCCCGCCAGCATTTCCTGTTCAGCCAGCGGAATACCGAGCTTCTCATAGGTACGCAGAATTTCGGGATCGACTTCATCCAAACTCTTAGGTGCATCCGCTTTAGACTTGGGCGCGGCGTAATACGAAATGGCCTGGTAGTCAATCCCAGGATAGCGCACGTTGGACCATGCAGGTTCGGTCATGGTCAACCAATGCCGATACGCGGTCAGCCGCCACTCCAATAACCATTCCGGTTCATTTTTCTTGTTGGAAATAAACCGAATGACGTCCTCATTCAACCCCGGCTCGACGGTATCTTGTTCGACATCGGTCACAAAGCCGAATTCGTAGTCGGCTGAGGCGAGTTTTTCCAGGGTGCTGGCGGATGCTGACATGGTCGTGACCTCGTATCAAGAAGAGTGGACGAGTGATTGTGGGATTACGCGCCGCTGTTGGGTAAGCGGCAAGTCAACCCGTACCGGAGCGGGACGGCTTAACTCTAATAAACTGATCTTTTCCAGCGCGGCGCGGATGGCGTCATTGATCCGGCTCCAGTGCCCGCCGACCGTACAATGACCTTCATGGACGCAGGTGCTGGGTAACCCGACGCTGCATTCGGTAATGGCAACGGGGCCTTCCAAAGCATCGATAATGTCCGCCGCTGAAATAGCCTCAGGCGGGCGCGATAAGCTGTATCCCCCTTGCGCACCACGTTGGGAAATCAACAAACCTGCCCGGGCCAGCGCTTTGAGTACTTTACTGACCATTGGCAATGGCAACCGACACTGTTTTGCCAGTGCAGCGGCGCTATAAGGCGGACTGGCGTCCTGCACCAAGCCGGTGAGCAGGACGATACCGTAATCGGTTTCCCGGGTTATGCGAATCATAGGAGATTGCTCGACTTAATCTGTACTGAATTAGTCCTATATGAAGTTAGAATAGTTCCAAATCCAAGACTTGACAAGCGTTATATTGGGGTAGAGAGATGAGATTTGTTCGCTGGTGGGCAAGCTTGCAGGAATCCGGTACAGTGCCCCGCGAAAGCTACTGACCAACGAGTTAATCATGACTGACTATTTAATAGCGTCCTCAATCCTATCGGCAGACTTCGCCCGTCTCGGCGAAGAGGTGGATCGCGTATTGGAAGCGGGTGCGGACATCGTGCATTTCGACGTAATGGACAATCACTACGTGCCCAATCTCACCATCGGCCCATTGGTGTGCGAAGCCTTGCGCAAATATGGGATCACTGCACCCATTGATGCCCACCTGATGGTCAAACCGGTGGATCGTATCATCGCGGATTTTGCCAAAGCCGGAGCGACTTACATTACCTTCCACCCGGAGGCGAGTGAACACATTGACCGCAGTTTACAGCTGATTCGGGATCAAGGCTGTAAAGCGGGTCTGGTATTCAATCCGGCCACCCCGCTCAGTCATCTCCAGTACGTGATGGATAAGATCGATATGGTGCTCTTGATGTCGGTCAATCCCGGTTTTGGCGGACAGCGCTTCATCCCCACCACATTGACCAAATTACAGGAAGCGCGCCGGTTGATTGATGCTAGCGGCTATCCCATTCGTCTGGAAATCGACGGTGGGGTGAAAACCGATAACATTCGGGAAATTGCTGCAGCGGGTGCCGACACATTCGTGGCCGGTTCGGCGATATTCAATACGCCGGATTATCGCGCCACTATTAATGAGATGCGCGCTGAACTCGCCAAAGTGGAATGAGCTATGTTCAAAAACATTGAGGCGATTTTTTTCGATTTGGACGGTACCTTGGTGGATAGCGTCCCCGACTTGGCGGTCGCTGTGGACAGCATGATGGGTCAATTAGGACTACCACCGCGCGGCGAGCACAAGGTTCGACAATGGGTAGGCAATGGGGCCGAGAACTTGATTCGCCGTGCCTTAGCGGATGATTTCGCGGGTAATGTCGCAGCCGATCAAGTTGCAGCCGCCCGACCTCTGTTCGAAGCGGCTTATCAGGATAATCTCTGTTTGCACAGTCGCCTGTATCCCGGCGTTTTAGATGGCCTAAATGCCCTGCAAGATAACGGATTGAGCTTGGCTTGTATTACCAACAAACCGGCTCGTTTTGCTGAACCGCTAGTGGATAAATTGGGTATCGGACACTTTTTCAAGGCCGTATTAGGCGGCGAGTGTGCGCCTAATAGAAAGCCGGCCCCGGACGCCCTGTTTATGACAGCGCAGCGTTTGAATGTGGCGATAGAACGGGTGCTGA
This sequence comes from Candidatus Competibacteraceae bacterium, assembly GCA_036351435.1. Classification (GTDB taxonomy): domain Bacteria; phylum Pseudomonadota; class Gammaproteobacteria; order Competibacterales; family Competibacteraceae; genus JAAUQA01. The sequence goes on along the minus strand of JAZBPA010000436.1, from coordinate 4,524 downwards.
TGGTCGGCGATTCGAAAAACGATGTCGGCGCAGCCCGCAATGCTGGGTGTCCGGTGGTCGCCGTGCCATACGGATATAATCACGGGGAAGATATTCGTAGCGCTCAACCTGATGTCGTTATCGAGTCCTTGACTGAATTGGCCAAGTTGATCGGGACAGTTAACTGAAATTTAGACTCCGGCTATCTCTGCCGCTTCGGGCAGCAATAGAGCCGTAGAGTTATTATGGCTCGACTCTTATAAGTCGACTCGGCTTTAAGGGCAAGTTGCGCGACTAAAGCCCATTACCCATTTTCTTGAACTCCCTCTGTTATAGAGATCCACCTAAATATTTCTTAATATGCAGGCCGCCACCAAAGCGCCTGACAGGCTGATTTTCCCGAAACAAGGATAACAAAAAATAAATAAAAATAATTGACACACCATTTATTTATCGCAATTATTCTAAATAACCACAGGCTAATGGCCCAGCCTAACTGGCATACTATTCGATATAACGATTATATCGATCAGAATTTCTTATCGACTATCGGTCTTCTTTTATGAGTTTAACTAATCATATTCATTTGCGAAACTTATGGGGTGATTTGTCCGGCGGTGTTACGACTGCCATCATTTCATTACCGTTAGCACTGGCATTCGGCGTTGCTTCCGGTGCCGGCCCCGTTGCAGGACTATACGGTGCGGTTTGTGTTGGTTTTTTTGCCGCCCTGTTTGGCGGAACACCCACTCTGATCTCAGAGCCAACAGGGCCGATGACCGTGATCATGACAGCCGTCATAACAACCATGATTGCCGCGAACCCTGAGCAGGGTTTGGCAATGGCATTTACTGTAGTGATGATTGCCGGTCTATTTCAGATCCTGCTGGGCACATTAAGGCTGGGCAAATATATTACCTTGATGCCGTACACCGTAATTTCTGGATTTATGTCCGGGATCGGGATCATCCTGATCATCCTCCAGATCGCACCATTTCTGGGGCAAGCGAGTCCAGGTGGTGGTGTTCCAGGCACGCTGCAGCAATTACCTGAGCTGTTCAAAAATATTGATTATATCGAGTTTTTTCTAGGGGCATTAACACTGGTAATGCTTTTTATTGTGCCCTCTCGGTTAAAACGTTATGTGCCACCCCAATTATTGGCATTGGTAGTCGGCACCCTGGCTGCAGTAGTGTTTTTTCAAAATCACGACATCAGAATTATTGGTGAAATCCCGATGGGATTACCGACGATTCAGATACCGGTATTCTCGCCGGAGCAAATGACTCAGATTGTACTGGATGGTATCGTTCTGGGGATGTTGGGCTGTATCGACACAGTGCTAACCGCCATGATTGCAGACAGTCTGACTCGCACCCAACATAAATCCGACAAGGAACTGGTCGGACAAGGCATCGGTAATCTGGTCTCTGGACTGTTTGGAGGACTACCAGGAGCAGGGGCGACAATGGGAACGGTGGTCAATATTCAAACCGGTGCCCAGACTGCATTATCAGGCCTTACCAGGGCATTGCTGTTGCTGGTAGTGGTTTTATGGGCAGCACCATTGACAGAAAATATTCCTCTTGCAGTGTTAGCCGGCATTGCTCTAAAAGTGGGTATCAATATTCTGGATTGGAGCTTTTTGACCCGCGCCCATCGGGTTTCCTTCTCTGGCGCACTGATCATGTACGGCGTCATGCTGTTAACTGTTCTGGTGGACCTGATCGTAGCGGTTGGTGTCGGGGTTTTTATCGCCAATATCCTGACTATCGACCGACTGTCCAATCTGCAGGCGCAAAAAATCAAGACGGTAACTGACGCCGATGATGAGGTTCCGCTAACCGAGGATGAACGGCGGTTATTGGACCAGGCCCAGGGGCGTGTACTGCTGTTCTATTTGAGCGGACCTATGATTTTTGGCGTTGCTAAGGCCATTGCCCGGGAACAAGCAGCTATGCAGAACGCAGAAGTGTTGATCCTGGATTTAAGCGATGTGCCCATGCTGGATGTCACTGTTTCACTTTCGTTGGAAAACCTTGTCAAAGATGCACTTAGTCAGGATCGTAGAGTGCTCATTGTCGGCGCGACAGGGCAGACCAGACAACTTCTGGACCGACTCAAGTTACTTCCGCCGGAGTTATTATTTGCAGAGCGTAATACTGCCTTGGTAAGTGCGTTGGAAATTTTGAAATAGGCTTTGCGGCCGAGAGCGTCTGTGTGACGCTCTCGTTTTTTCGAAGATTCCGACGTCATAGGTCTTTAGGATTGGCATGTCACTTGAGTTGACACTCACATCACTCACATAAACGTCATCATTTTTTGTTGCGCCTCAGATGACGCCTTGGAAGATGCGAAATATCCTCCGAGCGTTTAATCGCCACTACTTGGTCAACATGTGACGTCCGAAGTGACACCTTTCTGCTAATAACTTGTCTGTAGCCGATGCCAGTTGAGCTAGCAGTTGCGCGAAAATAGTTGGCAAACCTAGTCCAGGCATTTTCGACACAGGTGGATATTCCTGCTATAGAGTCCTCAAGCTAATTAGTGTACCTTCATCAGCCAGATGCTTGAACTACCCCTGACACGAAACAAATTTTGGCTTCCTATTTGCTTGTTTTTTTCGGAACATGGAGCGTTTTTTTAATACTTTTGGCATATTTCATCGGTGATACAATGCTTAAATATAATTACCAGCTAATAATTACGATTCTATTTTTAGCCTTTTCATTCTCCGCATCTCCTCTATTAAGAGCTGACCAAACGTCGATGAATTTATTCCTCAACGTTTCACCACAGTCTCATGCATCATCTGCATCAACTCTTGAACAAACGACTACCATTCGAAGCAGACCTGTAGCGATTGATTGGCTGGCTTTAGAAGAAGAGATAAGGACTCCAGGGAGTCAAGCAACCATAAGACAGAATATTACCCTTAATCTTTTTCCCGACGTAATAATCGATGCGCGAATAGATCGAGCAGTCACCAGGAGTATAACTCAGTACACTTGGTTTGGTAAGCCTGTTGGTGTAGAGCAGGGTCAAGTTATTTTAGTTATTGATGGCAATAGAATTTCCGGCAACATACTAATTGATAATGCCTTTTACCAAATTCGACCAACTTCAGACGATACACATATTATTAAAGAAATTGATCAAAGCCGTTTTCCTGATGAAGCTCACTTTATTCAAGAAATTAATGAAGGCCGTTTTTCTGATGGAGAGCACTCATCTGAAAACTCAAGCCAATTTGGTTCTCCCTCTAGTTTAGCTCTGACTGATTCAGAGATTGAAAGTGACGATGGCAGCCAAATTGATGTTTTAGTTTTATACAGTGACGACGTAAGGGCTCAATTGGGTGCTGCTAATGTTTCGTCATTAATTCAGTTGGCCATTGATGAAACTAATACCAGTTTCATTAATAGCGGGGTTAGTCCTCGTTTTCGTTTAGTCGGACAGTCTGAGGTGGCATATAACGAAACAGGCAATTTATGTGGCGTTGGGACCGATGATCTAGAGCAGTTAGCCAATCCTGCCGATGGTGTTATTGATAACATTCATGCCTTACGGGATACCTATAATGCTGACCTCGTTAGCCTTCTCGTAAAAAATGGTGGCGGTTTCTGTGGCTGTGCCTATCGATTAACTAATGCTTCAGGCTCGCCAAACTTTGCTTTTGGAGTCGTTCAATACGATTGTGCAACAGGCAATTACTCTTTTGGCCATGAAGCAGGCCATAACATGAGTGCGCATCATGATCGGTATGTGACAGGCAACGATAGTACACTGTTCAATTATGGCTTTGGCTATGTTGATGTGAGTAATGGCTGGCGTACTGTCATGGCTTACAATGCTGAGTGCAGTGATCAGGGTACCTTTTGCCAAAGACTGCCCTATTGGTCTAACCCAAACGTTACATTCGGAGGGAATCCAATGGGCATCGCTGCGGGACCTGATGCAGCCCACAATGCAAGAACACTCAATGAAATTGCTTTGGTAATCAGTAATTATCGTAGCTCAACGGTTACGACCACGCCCGACTTAGTAGTCACTAATCCTAGCGCTAGCACTAGCGATCTCACACCAGGCCAATCATTCACCGTTACTGCAACAGTCAAAAATCAGGGTGATGGCGCTTCCGGCAGTACCACGCTCCGATATTACCGTTCCACCGATGCCACTATTTCCAGCACGGACACCTCATTGGGCACTGATCCAGTGTCCGGGCTTTCGCCTAACGACACTTCGCTGGAAAATCTATCGACAACTGCACCGAGTAGCCCAGGCACCTACTGGATCGGTGCCTGTGTAGATTCGGTGAGTGGTGAGTCCAATACCGGTAACAATTGCTCAGCTGGGGTACAGATTACCGTAAATTCAGTAACTAACCCGGATTTAGTGGTCATTGCTCCAAGCGTTAGCAATACTAGTCCCACTCCAGGCCAATCATTCACCGTTAATGCAACAGTCAAAAATCAGGGCGATGGCGCTTCCGGTGGAACCACACTCCGGTATTACCGCTCTACCGATGCCACTATTTCCAGT
>JAZBPA010000435.1:0-3409 GCA_036351435.1 Candidatus Competibacteraceae bacterium | reverse complement strand
GTTTTGCAATTCTTGCAGCAACTCTAAGATTCCTTCGGCCACCAGTTGATCCAGCGCTGAGGTTACCTCGTCGCAGATGATTAAATCAGGATTGGCCGCTAATGCACGGGCAATACAAACACGCTGCTTTTCACCGCCAGACAACTCGGACGGATAGCGGTCGTAATATTTTTCTGACAGCTCGATTTTGGCTAAAAGTTCAATTACGCGTGCTTGTCTTTCCTTTTCACCCATGCCGAAGTAAAATTTCAGTGGCCGACCAATGATTCGGCTAACCTTCTGCTTGGGGTTAAGGGCGGTATCAGGCATCTGGTAGATCATCTGCAGCTTCTGCAGTTGAGCACGTTGACGTTGTTTTAACGCTGGCGCAAGCTTTTGACCTTCGAATAAAATATGTCCTTCTTTGGGTGGCAGCAGGCCGGTGATAACCCTCGCCAGGGTGCTTTTGCCACTTCCAGACTCACCCACTAGTGCTACGGTCCTGCCACGGTGAATCTTGAGATTGATGTCTGTCAACACATTGGCACCACCGCCATAGCTGGCGGTGACATTCTCAACCCGCAAGATTACATCTTTTTCAGATAGAGACAGATCCTTGTTTTCGTTTAGAGTACGTACGGACAAAAGGCGGCGGGTGTATTCTTTTTCAGGTCTCGACAGTATGGCGCGGGTATCGTTTTCCTCCACCAGCTCACCGTGACGCAGAACCATGATTCGATCAGCAATTTGGGCTACTACCGCAAGGTCGTGGGTGATGTAGATGGCCGCAGTGCCAAATTCAAGAACGATTTTTTTAATGGCGGCCAATACTTCAATCTGTGTGGTAACATCCAGAGCGGTCGTCGGTTCATCAAAGATAATAATATCTGGCCGACAAGCCATGGCCATGGCGACCATGGCCCTTTGCAGTTGTCCACCGGATACTTGGTGGGGGTATCGGTAGCCAATATGCTCAGGATCCGGCAGAAGGAGTCTACGATAAATGTCCACGGCGTTATTTTGAGCTTCTTCAATACTCAAAACCCCATGCTGTATCGGTGCTTCAACATACTGTTTGATCAGTCGGTGAGCCGGATTGAAGGAGGCTGCGGCGCTCTGTGCCACATAGGAAATGCGTGTACCCCTTATTTTACGTAACGTTTCCTTGGACGCATTGAAGAGCTCTTTTCCGTCAAATGAAATCGAACCTGATTTGATACGGCACCCCTGTCGCGTATAGGCCATAGAGGCCAGTCCCAGGGTGGACTTGCCTGCCCCCGATTCGCCGATCAGGCCCAGGACCTCGCCTTTATCCAAATTAACATCGATGCCTTTGACAATCGGCGACCATTTTTCACCGCTGTGACCTTCAATGATGATATCGCGCATTTTCAATAGGGGACGCATGGAGAAGTTTCTCCCTTCAACAAACTATTCTTTGAGACCGCTGGCAATGTGCAGAAACCAGTCGACGATCAAATTCACACCGACGGTTAAAAAAGCGATTGCTGCCGCAGGCCACAAAGGTGAAAATATCCCAAAGGATATTGCACCAGCGTTTTCGCGTACCATACCACCCCAGTCTGCCGTCGGTGGCTGCAGACCCAACCCTAAAAAACTCAATGACGCAATGAATAGAAATACAAAACAAAACCGCAGACCAAACTCAGCCACTAGGGGCGGCAGGGCATTTGGCAAAATTTCCTTACGCATCAGCCACCATGTTTGCTCACCTCTGAGCCTGGCCGCTTCCACAAATTCCATTACTTCAATATCCATTGCAACCGCGCGACTCAAACGATAGACCCTTGTTGAATCGAGAATAGCAATCGTTAAAATAAGTGCTGTCACGGATGTACCAACAACTGAAAGTACCATCAGAGCAAATATCAGGGTCGGAAACGCCATTAAGATGTCCACGAACCGGCTTATACCGAGATCCGTCCAGCCGCCCAGGGTGGCGGCAAATAAACCCATCACCGTTCCCATTAGGAACGACAGTACTGTGGTGATGAAGGCAATGGCGATTGTGTTGCGAGCGCCGTAAAGTAATCGGGTAAAAATGTCGCGCCCGATATTGTCCGTCCCTAAAAGATGATTCGGGCTGGAAGTCATCCAAACGCCCCCTACAACATCAGTTTCGCCATAAGGGGCTATGACTGGTGCCAACACAGCCGCGGCCAAGGTGATCATCACCATCGCCATCCCGATGCGAGCGCTGATCGGTGATTGTCGTATAAATTTGACAAATACCTTCATACCGCCTCCTTACCGGGGGTTTCGCAACCGGGGGTTGCTCAAAATTGATAAAACATCAGCCAATAGATTCAGCCCGATATACGTCGTTGCAAAAATCAACCCACTGGCCTGAACCACCGGGATGTCGCGCTTGGCTACTGAGTCTACAAGCAACTGTCCAAGGCCAGGATAAGCAAAAACGACTTCTACAATCACAACCCCCACAACCAGATAAGCCAGGTTGAGTGCGACAACATTGATCACCGGCGACAGCGCATTTGGAAAAGCATGCATAACAATCACGCGCCACTGTCTCAGCCCCTTCAAACGCGCCATCTCAATGAATGGGCTGGATAGAATATTGATAATCGCGGCACGCGTCTGGCGCATCATATGGGCGGTGACCACCATTGCCAACGTCAGGCACGGTAGAGCGATGGCATATAGTTTGCTCCATAACGACATATCATCGTTGATGTTTGATATGCTTGGAAACAGGATGATCTGCACTGAAAACATGGCAATCAGGATGTAGGCAACAAAAAACTCGGGAAACGAAATCGTGCTCAGCGTGACTGCCGAAATGGTTTTGTCGAATAACGTGTTACGATAAAGGGCCGCCAAAATACCCAAAATCAACGATATCGGCACGGCAATAACTGCGGCGGCTGCCGCCAGAAAAAGGGTATTCAGGAATCGCCAACCGATAAGTTCGCTGACTGGACGGTCATTAGCAAGCGAATTGCCCAACTCGCCCTGGAAAAAATCTCCTATCCAGGAAAAATAGCGAACATGCGGCGGCAGATCCAGTTTGAGCTCTTTGCGAAAGGCCGCCACGGTCTCAGGTGTCGCCCCCTGGCCCAGAACGGCCTCAGCTACATCACCGGGGAGTGCTTCTACACCAATAAAGATCAAAATCGAAATCACGATCACCGTGATCAATCCCCAAAATATCCTTTTGAAGATAATACCGCTCAGCGACTTCAACTTTGCTAAACTCCTCTTAAAATCGGATACTCACCCTCGTGTCCTATCCAGACATCGCAGAAACAGGGACAGCTTTTACCTACGGAGTCAATACTGTGACCATTGGAAACTTAGACTTTGAGGTTTTTCGCATCTATGGGCTTCCATGGTGCCGGCCAACAGAATTCGGCCGGCACCTTTAATATGGATATGGGAACTTCTTAAT
>JAZBPA010000434.1:0-4101 GCA_036351435.1 Candidatus Competibacteraceae bacterium | reverse complement strand
TCGGGTTCTGCGACCGAACCGGGCGGGCGAATCATGTGGGGGGAGAAATTATCATCGGCGCTTTTGCCGTTGCTGCGTAACATCGGCAGCGTGGCTAAACCCGCTGCACCGGCGAATAGCAAGCGACGTTTGGATACATCCGGGGCCGGTACCACTTGCTGTTTATCTTGATTGAGCAAGGTGAATACCAGCGCATCTTCCGGGCAGTCATCGATGCAGTTCATGCAGGAGAAGCACTCCGCGACCCGTACTTGTGACTGCGGATCGGAGGCCCCTTCACAACGCATCAGACACAGATTGCAATCGGTGCAGCGATCCACAATGCGATTGATGCGAAACAGCGAATACTGCGACACACTGCCTAGCAACGCGCCCAGCGGACAGAGAAAGCGGCAGAAAAAACGCGGCTTCCACAAATTCATGACGACAAAAAACAGGAAAAACAGCCCGATCCAGAACGAACCGACGAAAATACGGCTGGCGACGCCGGGCGCGAATTTCAACGTGTCGGTGACCTCAGAACTGAGCCCTGCTTGGACTGCGATGTCCATTGCGCCATCAGTAGCTGGGGCGATGACAGCGGTAAACGCCCGGTACATGATGACGATAGGATCAAGCAAGCCGATCTGCAACGCGCCCAACGCGGACAGAATGATAAAGACGATGAGTATGGAGTATTTTAAATACTGCAAATCGTGATAGCGGTTTTGTTCGATCCGCTGGGCAGTCGATTTGTTATTGAACAACCAGCCGACGAATTGATGCAGCGTCCCGAACGGACAAATCCAATTACAAAAAACCCGCCCAAACAAAAAGGTCAGGCCAATAATCAGCAATCCCCAACCGAGAAATTGATACACATAACCAGTGGACAGCACCGTGGTCAGCGTGACCAGCGGGTTCATTTCCAATAGGCGCGACACCGGATACCCTTCGAGGCGCGAGGTCCAGGTCGCCCAGACCGCAAATAGAAACAGCGCAAAGAACACGATCTGCGACCCGATCCGCACTTGGGTTAAGCGCAGGTGGCGATTGAGATGCTCCTCGTAAGGCAGGGATTTCAAAACCGCAATCTGCGAGTTGATATGCACTTGGCTCAAGTGCAGCAGGCGATTGAAATACTCTTGGTAGGGTAGCGATTTCAAAACCACGATTTGCGTATGAATGCGCTGTTGGGTTAAGTGCAACAGCTGGTGCAGCCGCTGCTTGGATTGTGAAGCGTTCCAAGATGCAATCTGGTCATTGATACGCGCTTGGGTCAGCCGCACCCAACGATTCAGCTGTTCCTTGGATGGCAAGTAGTGCAAGAGCTTCATACGATCTCCCGGATACGCCCACGATAATCCACCCGGCCACTGCCTTTGTGCTCCGCCCTAAACAAATACTCCGGCAGATCGCCTTTACGTTCCAACAAATGTTCGAAAGCCCAGGCATCCAACGCAACCGGATCGATTCCGGCCAGCACCGCCCCAGCATTTTTGACGTATGCCGGATCGCCGCCGGTCGGGCCGTTGGTCATCAGTACGTGAGTACCGTCCAGAATGGTCAGGGTCGGTTTGATCATCAACGACAAATCGGAAACGATCTCATGGATGTCTTGATGGAACTGATTGCGCCGTCCGCCCAGCAACCCGTACCAGTTTTTGATGCCGAGCGAGGCGTGGCAAAGATTGTGATCTTTGACCGGTGCAATCCCGATCACCTTAGTGACATTCTTAAACGGTCGTTGAAAAAACGACCATTGTTCGATCAGGGTCGCGCCCGGCGTATATAAATCCTGAAAGGCGTTACTGTCCGGCAGATAAATCCGTGCCCCGGCTCGTTCTGAGGCCAGCCGGATACCGCTTTTGGCGAAACAGTCAGCGGGTGACTCGATGGGGTTATCGGCTACCCGTACTTCGGCAGCACGACAATCCACCAGTAGTAAATTGATCAGTTCTTCCATGATTTCAGGATTGGTGGTCGCGCCCAGAATCGGCGAACGATCAAAGGCCACATTCGGTTTCAGCAACACCACATCGCCGGGTTTGATGTAATGGGTGATACCACCGAGCGCATCCAGTGCTTTGCGTAATTTGATTGACAGCGGACCGCTGCGGCCAATACCTACATCAGCCTCGCCGGTGTATCGGGCGACGCGGAAATCGGACAATTGAAACGGTGTAGGTTGCGGCACGCTGCGCAATCCGCTGTGGTCTTTAAGCGAACCCGGAAAATATTCCGGGGCGAACGCTAAATAACCAGCAGCAGCGCTGACCCCGGCCTCCGCTAAGCCGCGTTTAAGCAACTCGCGGCGAGTAATCGGCACCCCTTGGTAATCGCGGTGCGGGTAGTGTTTACTCATCGGCCAACGCCTCGGCGAATTGTTTTAGAACGGCTTGGCTACGGTCCCGATCCTTTTCGTTCTCTGTACCAAAAACGAACGGCCCCAGGTGGCCAAGGGCAAAATGATTGTCGAGGAATCGATGCCAAAGCAGCGCTTGTTGCTCGCCTTGTTCGACGATTTCGTAATCGTAGCCCTGTTCTTCCAGCAACTGATCGAATAATTGCTGAGCCAGTTCCGGCGACTCGGCTTGGTGAATAAACAGTGCCGCCGGATTATCCGGATCGGGCCGGCCAAACCAGAACGCTTGGGCGAAATCGAACTGAAAGACATTTTGCTTCTGAAATGCGATTTGTTCCGAAGCAATCCCCAAGCGTTCATTGAGCACACGAAATTCCAGTGGTTGCTCGTTGGTTTCAGCTTCCGGCAACAGATCAAAAGCGAGTGCCAATTGCTGAGCCTTTTCACGAATGGCTTCTGAATCGGAATCACCCGCAACCCGGAAGAAAAACTGCCCTTTACGGCCGATCAAACCGATTGAGGTGCGGAAATACACCACGTCACCCTGCTGTTCAAGCACGGTCTCGGCGGTTTGATGTTCGGAGAAAACGCCGAGACTGCCGCCCATATCGGTTTGGTCAAACAGTTCGATAGCGATTTCACTGTTATCGGCTTTCGACCGCAAAACCACATAGAACAGTTTCCGAAAACCCTGCTTGAGAAACTTGGGCGCTTCGCCGTTGATTTTCTCGAACAGAGTATCCGGGCCAAATTGCCGGAATGGCGCGGTTGGCTGCCAGACCGAGTCGGCAATCGCTGCTGGGAATGGACCGAAATCGAATATCTGAGGTGAGGCGTTATCGGTTCGCGGCGCGCGCCACGGTTTGAGCGGGGGATTGTAAAGCGTGAGTGCGTTGGACGCTTGTCGTAATAAATCGGGTGAGACGTCTCGGTCGGCGGGATCGAAATTATTTTTCTGCGCGGCAACCCACAGCACAATACCGAGCAACGCAAACGAGAGACCGACAGTAATCAGGTTTTCCGTAATGGGAATCTGCTTACGCAGTAACCGGTGTCGCCTGGGATTGAAGACTGCGTCTTTGGCCATCGTGGAACAATCAGTAGTAATTAGTGATCAAGTGTAGTGAGCACAGCTCGACGACTCCACTGCGACGGAGCACCTTCATGCCTTTGCATTTGCATCTTGATCCTCTTGGCGGCGTTGCCGGCGATATGTTTGTTGGGGCACTGCTGGACGCCTGGCCGGAACTCGAATCACCCTTACAAACGGCGCTCGCTGAAGCTGATTTGACCCGCCTGATTACGGTTCGACAAAGTACCCATCGTGACCATACGCTGAGCGGTTCGCGTTTTGAGGTCGAGCCTGTCCAAGCAGACAATCATGACCATCGCTCGTTCCAAGTAATTCGCGATTTGTTGAGCGAGATCAAATTAGGGGAAGGCGTCAAACAACAAGCATTGGCAATCTTCCAACTATTGGCCGATGCTGAGGGGCGCGTGCATGGCGTTGCCAGCGAGCAGGTTCAGTTTCATGAGGTGGGGGCGTGGGATTCCATTGCCGATATTGTCTGCGCGGCTTGGTTGATCGACCGACTTAACATTGAGCATTGGTCATGCGCGCCGCTGCCAATGGGCCGTGGTCGGGTAATGAGTGCACACGGCTGGTTACCGGTGCCCGCGCCAGCGACTACGTTGTTGTTAGAAGGGTTTCCGTTGTTTCAGGATGATCTCGACGGAGAACGCATCACGCCTACCGG
>JAZBPA010000433.1:0-9871 GCA_036351435.1 Candidatus Competibacteraceae bacterium | reverse complement strand
CTGTGGATAAAACGGTAGATGTCGGTGCCGGTCAGCGTCACCACGAGTGGACGATGAGGGTAGAGCTTTCGGAACGCCTTGATGGATTCCGCGCTGCGCCAAGCGTGTAGGGCAATCATCAGGTCCGCTGATTCTTGGTTATAGTCCACAGCCACCTGAACCTGGTGTCCCAAGGCGCGCAGGATTCTCGCCCAGCGCACTGCCGTCGTGCGATTGCCCGCCCGGGATTGTTTCTTTGCCGGAGTTATGAGGCTAATCTTCATAGTGAGTTGAATTGTATTGGATAATGAAATCAATTCCGGTTACTGAAAAACTATCATGACTCAACCCGTTTCCACTGCGCATCTGATCGAAATTCTGCTCGATGCTCGTTCTCGCACGTTGGATTTACTCCAAGGCCTAAGTCACACCCAGCTCATCGGTCCCAAGCTGCCCATTGTGAATCCCATGTTGTGGGAGATCGGTCATGTCGCCTGGTTTTATGAGCACTTTATCTTGCGCCGCTTGTACGACTACTCGCCGTTGTTGGCCAACGGTGACACGCTCTACGATTCCATAAAGATAGCTCATGACACCCGCTGGGGCCTGCCGCTATTGTCTCTTGAGGATACCTTGAACTACATGGAACAGGTTCATGAATCACTGATCGAACGGCTTGACGGTTCAATGGCGAGCGAGCAGGACAGTTTTATCTACCAGTTCGCGACCTTCCATGAGGACATGCACGACGAAGCGTTTCTCTGGACCAGGCAGACCCTGGCCTATCCCAAACCGGATTTGGCCTTGGCCAAGCAGGTCGAGCCGGCGTATATGGGCGGCGGACCTCTGCCAGGTGATGTGGAGATTCCCGGTGGTGCCTTTCTACTCGGTGCGGCACCGACGGATCCGTTTCTGTTCGATAACGAAAAGTGGGCGCATCCGGTAACGGTGGAGTCATTCAAAATCGCACGGGCGCCGGTGACCAACAGTGAATTTACGGTATTCGTCGAAGCGGGCGGTTACCAACGCCGGGAATTCTGGGACGAACGGGGCTGGCTTTGGCGAGAGAGTATAAACGCCCAACATCCAGTCTATTGGGAACGTGATACCGCGGGCGACTGGCATTTTCGGCGTTTTCACGAGCACTTACCCTTACCACCCCATCAGCCCGTCATTCATGTCAATTGGCATGAAGCCAATGCGTACTGTCACTGGGCCAAGCGCCGGTTGCCCACAGAGGTGGAATGGGAAGCGGCGGCCAGTGGAGAACCGACTACTAGCGGAGAATTAAGCACTCAGAAACGGCGTTTCCCTTGGGGTGATTCAGCGCCTAGGCTGGAGCACGCCAATTTGGATGGCCGTGCCTTGGGTTGTATCGACGTAGGGGCATTGCCCGCCGGTGACAGTGCGTTCGGCTGTCGGCAAATGCTGGGTAATGTGTGGGAGTGGACCAGCGATACCTTCAGCCCTTATCCGGGTTTTGCGCCCGATGCTTACGAGGAATATTCCCAACCTCTGTTTGGTGAGACTAAGGTGTTGCGAGGAGGCGCGTGGACAACCCGTTCTCGTATGGTGAATGCCCGCTACCGCAACTACTTCGGACCGGAACGGCGAGACGTGTTTGCGGGTTTTCGGACTTGTGCGTTGGCTGACGGCGGTTAGGAAGAAGGTAAGCGATGCGTACCCTACTTAACTCCTTACTGAACTACACTTTCTCTGAAATTTAATATAAATCCAAATGGGGACTTTTTATGTCGAAATTCATTGCGTTGGCGCTGATTTTTGGATTCACCGCATCGGTTCAGGCCGAGACCTTTTTCTTCACGGCCATCCCTGATCAAGACGAGACCCGGCTGCGGACCCGATTCGATAAGGTAGCCGATTACCTTGCCAAGGAGTTGGCAGTGGAGGTCAAGTACATACCGGTAAAATCCTACGCGGCGGCGGTAACTGCTTTCCGCAACGATCAGGTCCAACTGGCTTGGTTCGGTGGTTTGTCCGGGGTTCAGGCGCGTTCCCTAGTGCCGGATTCCGAGGCAATCGCGCAAGGCTATGAGGATCAATTTTTCGTGACCTATTTCATTGCCAACCACAGCACCGAGCTGGAAAAAAGTGATGCCTTTCCCGAAGCGATTCAAGGCAAAACCTTCACCTTCGGCTCCAAAGGGTCCACTTCGGGACGACTGATGCCCGAGCACCATATCCGTCAACACTTTGGAAAAGGGCCTGAAGAGGTGTTCGAACGGGTCGGTTTCAGCGGTGACCATTCGCGCACCATCGCGCTGGTTCAATCCGGCGCTTATGAGATAGGTGCCGTGAATTTTAAAGTCTGGGAGAGTGAAACGGAAGCCGGTAACATCGACCCGGCAAAAGTGTCGGTGATCTGGGAAACGCCGCCTTATCCGGATTATCAGTGGACAATACGAGGCGATGTCGATCAGGTTTGGGGCGAAGGCTTCAAGGCACGGGTGACCCAGGCGCTGCTTGGGCTGAAAGACCCGGATTTGTTGGCGTCGTTTCCGCGCGAGAGTTTCGTTCCCGCCAACAACTCGGACTACCAACCCATCGTGGATGTCGGCAAATCCATCGGCCTGATCGATTGATGCTTTTATTCGAATTGCACAATGCCGACGTCCGTTACAACGGACGTCAGGTGTTGGCGAACGTTTCGCTATCCATCGACCAAGGCGAGCGTGTCGCCTTAGTCGGCAAGAGCGGAGCGGGCAAATCGACTCTCCTCAAGCTGTTTTACGAGCAGCAACGCACCGATGCCGCCATTGTGCCTCAGGACTTGGGGCTGGTGAAGCCGCTCTCGGTATTCCACAATGTTTACATGGGGCGGTTACATCGTCACCGGTCTTGGTACAACCTAGTCAATTTGATTTATCCCTTGCAGCATGAGAAGGCGGCCGTAAAGACGGTGGTGGATAGTCTGGAACTCGGCGAGGACATGCTGTTCGCGTCAGTCGGCGAACTTTCCGGTGGCCAGCAGCAGCGTATCGCTGTGGCCCGGGCCATTCACCAGGGTGGACGTGTGTTACTGGGCGACGAGCCGGTATCGTCGGTTGACGACCATCAGTCGCGGGTGGTGTTGGAAGCGATCAGTGCGGCTTACCAGACGGTGATAATCGCCATGCACGATGTATCACTCGCCCTGGCTTATAGCAATCGGGTCGTGGGTCTGAAAGACGGCCGGATTGTCATGGATCAAGCGGCTGCCGGTTTGGAGAGTACCGATCTCGACTTTCTCTACCGCAGTTGAAGCCCCGCAGTACCCTAGGCGATCCTCGCCATTGGTGAGGGTTAGCCTAGTCTTCGTGGTGATTGCCTTGGCTTGTCTGCCGTTTGCAGATCTGGAAATCACCACCCTGGACCCGTGGCGGGAGATGGGGCGGCTCGCTTGGGGGGTGATCACCCCCGATTTTTTTGCCACCGAGCACCTACTGGACGCGTTAAAGAATACCCTGGCGTTTGCGTTGCTCGGCGTTGCCTTAGCCAATGTCCTGGGTTTTCTGCTGGCATTGGTTTTTCACTTGCGGATCGTTCGGGTCGGCTGTGCGTTGGTGCGGGCGATTCACGAGCTGTTCTGGGCGCTGCTGTTCTTGCAGATGTTCGGTCTGACGCCGCTGACCGGCATTCTGGCCATCGCAATTCCCTACGCCGGTATCATTGCCAAGGTCTACGCGGAGATCCTTGAAGAAACCGACCCGGCCCCGCTGCAAGTGATGCCTGCCGGGGCGAGTTTGCTCTCGGTATTCTTCTTTGCCCGGTTGCCGGAGGCCTGGGCGCATTTCAAAACCTATAGCCTCTATCGTTTGGAGTGCGGCTTGCGCTCCAGTGCGGTGCTCGGCTTCGTTGGCTTACCCACATTGGGTTTCCACCTGGAGTCAGCCTTTCGTCAGGGACATTACTCCGAAGTCTCCGCGCTGCTGATGCTGTTCTATGGGGTTATTGCGACGATCCGCTGGTGGGTGCGGGGACGGCTGATTCCGCTTTATATTGTCGGTGCTGTACTGGTGCTACCCGGCGGGGCTGACATTCACATCGGCAATGTGGTGCGGTTTTTTACCCAAGACATCGTGCCTCATCCCCTGCGGGTGGCAGAGACGGTAGACGGTGTGACACTGGCAGCTTTGGGAGACTGGTTGTGGCGCTTGCTGACCACCCAGGCGCTGCCCGGCATCGTCAATACGGTACTACTGACGATGATCGCACTGGTCGGGGCGGGCATATTGACCTTGCTGTTGTTTCCACTGATCTCGCCGAAGTTCTTTGATCGTTGGGGGCGCGGCGCAGGTCATGTGTTCCTGGCGATCGCCCGCTCAACGCCGGAATACATTCTGGCTTATATTTTATTGCAGCTTTGGGGCCCGTCTATGATCCCGGCCATCGTCGCGCTGTCGCTGCATAACGGTGCCATCATCGGACATCTGATCGGACGTTACACCAAGGAATTGCAATTACGCCCCGATAGTTCAACCGGGGTCAATCGGTATGCTTATGAAATCCTGCCGCGGGTGTATCCCCAGTTTCTTGCTTTCCTGTTCTATCGCTGGGAGGTGATTTTGCGGGAGACGGCGATTCTCGGCATTCTCGGCATTCATACCCTGGGTTTTTTCGTCGACAGCGCCTTTGCCGACATCCGCTTCGACCGGGCGGTGCTGCTGATCGCAATTACCGCCTGCCTGAATATCGCGGTGGATGCGCTGTCCCGAACTATTCGTGCCCGCCTGCGGCTGAAATCTACCCCTGACCAGAATTAGGTTATCCGTGCAAAACAATTCTACCCTTATCGTTAAGGACCTCGTGCTCATCGGCGGCGGCCATAGCCACGTCACCGTGCTCAAGAAATTCGGCATGAAACCCCTGCCGGGCGTTCGGCTGACCCTGATTTGTAAAGACATCATGACCCCCTACTCGGGCATGTTGCCGGGTCTGATCGCCGGCCACTACACGTTTGAAGAAACTCACATTGATCTCGGGCCGCTGGCGCGGTTTGCCGGCGCTCGATTCTACAATGACATAGCAATCGGTTTGGATCTCGCCGAGCAACGTATCCTGTGTCGGAACCGGCCACCGGTGCCTTTTGATGTGGTGTCCATTGATATCGGTTCGGCGCCGATGACCGTGGATGTGCCCGGTGCTGCCGAATACACAGTGCCGGTCAAACCGATCGACCGGTTTGTTGCGCATTGGGAGGCATTGCGGGCGCGGGTGCTGGCACGTTCGGAGCGCACGCGAATCGGTGTGGTAGGCGGTGGCGCGGGCGGTGTGGAGGTGCTGCTGGCAATCCAGTACCGACTGCAAAAGGAACTCGCCGCAACCGGCCGGGATGTCGATCACCTGGAATATCATCTGTTTACTGACACCGATGAGATCCTACCGACTCACAACCAAAAAGTGCGGGCCAAGTTCCGCCGAGTGCTGAGCGAAAGAGGCGTGCAAGTGCACACCGGACACCGCGTCGCCCGGGTGGAGCCAGGGCGTGTCGAAACTGACAACGGTGCGCGACAGGATCTCGACGAGATCCTCTGGGTGACTTGGGCAGGCGCCGCGGGCTGGGTGGCAAAGACCGGACTGGACGTCGACGAACGGGGTTTTATTCGAGTCAATGATTTTCTGCAATCGACCTCGCATCCCACGGTGTTCGCTGCGGGTGACATTGCCACCATGATCAATCATCCGCGGCCCAAAGCCGGTGTGTTCGCGGTACGTCAGGGCCCGCCGTTGACCGAAAATCTACGTCGGGCGCTCCTGAACCGGTCGCTCAAGCCGTTCACGCCGCAGCAACAGTTTCTTAGCCTAGTGAGTACGGGCAATCAGTATGCGGTCGCTTCGCGCTCAAAGTGGGCGTTCGAGGGTGCCCGCGTGTGGCATTGGAAGAACTGGATCGATCAACGGTTTATGGACAAGTTCCGTGATCTACCCGAAATGGCGGAGAAGCACGCTGCCGATCTGCCCAACGGTCTGGCGGATCAGCAGGCGATCAAGGAAATCTCGACGCTCGCCATGCGTTGCGGTGGTTGTGGTGCCAAGGTAGGCAGCACGCTGCTCAACCGGGCACTCAGTCGGCTTGAACCGGTGGCGCGCGATGACGTGCTGGTCGGTCTGCATGCACCGGATGATGCCGCCGTAGTGGAAGTGCCGCCCGGTCAGGTGATGGTGCACACGGTGGATTTTTTCCGGGCTATCGTCGACGACCCGTATCTGTTCGGCAAGATCGCCACCAACCACAGTCTCGGCGATATCTTCGCAATGGGCGCTGAGCCCCAGACAGCGCTGGCTATCGCGACGCTGCCCTACGGGTTGGAAGCCAAGGTGGAAGACACCCTGACCCAACTGTTGAGCGGTGCGATGGAAGTGCTGGCGGAAGCGGGCACCGCACTGGTGGGTGGCCATACCGGGGAAGGGGCGGAGCTGGCGCTGGGGTTTGCGGTGAACGGTTTAGTGGCGCGGGATCACATTCTGCGCAAGGGCGGTATGCAGCCAGGTGATAGGTTAATTCTCACCAAGCCGCTAGGCACCGGCACGCTGTTCGCCGCCGATATGCGCCACAAGGCCAAAGGAACCTGGATTCAGGGCGCGCTTCAGTCGATGCTGCAATCCAATCAGGCAGGCGCACGCTGCCTGCACCGCTACCAAGCCACGGCCTGTACCGATGTGACCGGTTTTGGCCTGCTTGGGCATCTGGTTGAAATGATCAAGCCGGCGGGAGTGGACGTGGAGCTTGATCTCAACGCGATACCCTTGCTGGAAGGTGCGCTGGACACCGCAGCGGCGGGGATCACCAGTTCATTACAACCGCAGAATGTAAGACTGAGGCGGGCGATTCACGATTTAGAGTCGGTGGCCAGCGATCCGCGTTATCCGCTATTGTTCGATCCGCAAACAGCTGGAGGGTTGTTAGCGAGTGTGCCGGGGGAGAAAGCGGAGTCTTGTGTGACGGCGTTACGGGAAGCGGGTTACGAGCAGACTACGATCATAGGCAAGGTGCTGGCGCAGGATGGCCGGCCAGAGCCGGTGTCGGTGGTGCGGTAAGCTCTGGCCGCCAGGGAAGATAATCATGCCCGTCCCTGGGTACTCAGAATCGATTGATTATATGCAAAAGCCTACTCCGGCCAGCGCACTGCAGTTAAATCCATCGGTAACTGGTTACGGTGGCTGGTGGGAGGATCGATCACCGTGATGGTCGCCGGCTCTCCGGTGGCGGCGGCGTTATCGAAATCCGCCGTACCGGCGAGGTTGATGCCGGTGATCTGATAGTTTTCGAAGACATAAGGCAAGCCGTCGGCAACCAGGGCCGAAGGGGCATCCATGACGTGCAGATGCAGATGCGGTTCCAAGGTATTCCCGGAATTGCCGACGCGTCCGATGACCTGACCCCGTTGCACCGTTTCTCCCCCATTGACCGCGACGCTGCCCGGTTGCAAATGGGCGTACAGGACGTAGGCGCCGTTGCCGAGATCAAGGATGATGTGATTACCGTCCGCTTCGTTCACGTCGATGCCGGTTGGCATTGCGCCCGGCACCTGATCGGCAAACTCATCGACCGCGACCACCACTTTGGCATCAGCCACGGCCAGCAGGTCTTTGCCGTAAATGTGATAGCTGCGAGGATCCCGGGGATCGCCCACGAAGATGCGATTCTGCTCGTCGAGCTGTTCCCAATCGATGGCAAACCGCTGCGCCAGCCATAACCCACCGTTGATGGGCAACAACGCGCGAATGTGGCGGGTGGCATCGCAACAGCCGTCGGCGGCGATATAGTTTTCGCCCTTGAGCGGCGCGCCTAACACCACGACCGGTGCAAAGCGCACGCTTGTTACGCCGCCTACCGATATTTCAGACCCGGGAGGCAGGTTCAAGTCTATGGCTGCTGTCACCCGATGCGCCACCGTCAACGGCACGGCTTCACGGTTCTCGAACGAAAGATGCAGGTACAACACCCCAAACTGCGCCGGTCCTAGTAAAGTCGTCAGCCCCTGCCGGTTGATGCCGCCGATTTGGAAGCGCGTATGGATCGCCGCGCTGTCGAGCGTGGCTAGCACTTTATCGGTGTCGGGATCGTACACCTCAACCCTTTCCAGCACGGCATTGCCGGTGAGCGGAGTTTTCAGTTCGAGTTCATAGACCAGATGAAATCGACCGTCGGACCCCTCTACAGCGATTGGGCTACTCAGTACACGCATGAGAATCGGGGTAAATTGAGGCTCGGCATTGATCACGCTGCGTCTAATTTCTACCTCGCCGCCGCCGCAACTCAGCAATCCCGCGCTGACAAGAAGCACCGCAAAGTTCAGCAAGATAGGCGCTCGTTTTAAATGGGTTATTTTGCTCATCAGATTAGCCACTTAATCATCTTCCGACAGGGAATCGTCAATAAAAATCGGTTGTTCGTCGCCGAAATCACCCAACAAAGGACTTTCCCTCGCGACGAGGTCGATGATGACATCGGCTACTCGATAAGCCGGATGGATGCCGTTGGCAAGCTCATCGGAATTCGTGATCACGACCACGACGGCGTCCAGGTCCGGGCGGTAAAAAGTCAGCGTATTATAGCCGGGCAGTTCTCCACCGTGTCCCCACCAGCCCTGCTTATAGCCCATACCGATAGCATAGGCGTTCATGCCCGGCTGATTCGGGCCGACCGTGACCTGTTCCTGGCGCAGCGCCTGGGTCTCGGCAGCGATCAAATCACCGCGCCCCAGTGCTTTACCCCACACGCGCAGATCGTCGAAGGTGGAGACGAGATCGCCCACTCCCCAGCCCCAACTGGGATTCCAATCGGTAGCGTCTTGTTGTTGTCCGTCTTCGAGGCCCTGAAAGGTGTACCCACGGGCGACGGGAGCGGGCATGGTGTTGTCGGTCGGTTTAAGCGTATTGCGTAGCTTCAGCGGCTCAAGGATGTTTTCGCGCAGCAGTTCAGCGTAGGGTTTGCCAGCCACTTTTTCGACAATCAAACCGAGCATCACCGTGTTGGTGTTGTTGTAGAACCAGTCGGTGCCGGGTTCAAAGCAAGCCGGGGGAGCGTGTGGGCAGCCAGCAACGGTGTTGGCGATGCCGATATTGACCAGTTCCAGAGGGTGCCATTGCCGCAGGGGATCGCCGAAGAAAGCGTCTTGGAACGCGGGATCGAAAGTATAACTGGCGAGACCGCTGGTCATGTTGGCCAAGTTTTTCAAGGTGATGCGGTCGGCGTTGGGAATAGGTTGAGCCAGGGTAATTTTGTCGCTGTTCGGGTCAGTATCGAAATACTGATCAAGCGTGTCATTGATATTGAGCAGACCCGCATCCTGTAACTGAAGAATCAAGGTAACGGTAAAGGTTTTGGTGACGCTACCGATGCGTACATGCTGATCAAAATGCATCGGTTCACCAGTCTCCCGATTCGAAACTCCATAAGCTCGCGTCCACTTCCCGACATTGGGCACCCATAACCCCACCATCATTCCCGGCACGCCAAGCTCTTGAAACAATTGGCCGACAGTGGTTTCTAGTTCGCGTTGAGTACGTTCACTGAATTGCGCGGAAATAGTGTCGTCGTCATTACCCCCGCAACCGCTTAGCCCTAAGCCAAGCAGTAATAGAATCCACATAAGACAAAAATGGCGTCGGTTGGTCATGAAATGTAAGTGCTCCTGGAGGTGGTGTCAGGCAAACTAGTGCTGCTAGCTTAGCAGTTTGAAGGATCAATGTCGGTGGCATGAATCAAAAAGTACAATGCGGCGTTTCCTGGAGCATGAGATAAGGTCCGTTATTCAGAAGTTTTTCTCTAATGGCGTCTCTATACTCGATGCATGAACAACGAGCAGCAGTTTTACTATCAAGCCCTGTGCAGCCGAGATAATCGCTTCGACGGACGCTTCTTCGTCGGCGTGACCAGCACCGGAAT
>JAZBPA010000432.1:0-4092 GCA_036351435.1 Candidatus Competibacteraceae bacterium | reverse complement strand
AGGGCGTGTTGGGATTGGCTTACTGGCACAACGACATGAAACAACTGTCCGGCCCCAAAGCACTGAAGACCCCCGCAGATGCTGCCGGCCTTAAATTCCGCATCATGAGCTCCGACGTATTGCAAGCGCAGTTCGAAGCAGTCAATGCTAATCCCCAGAAACTGGCCTTCTCGGAAGTGTATATGGCCTTGCAGACCGGTACCGTGGACGGCCAAGAGAACAGCTGGTCCAACATTTACTCACAAAAATTCCATGAAGTTCAGCCCTTTGTAATGGAATCCAATCACGGCTTGCTGGACTACATGGTGGTCACCAACGCCAAATTCTGGAACGGCCTGCCGGACGATATCCGCAGTGAACTGGATAAGATCATGGCTGAAGTCACCAAGGAAGTGAATAGAATCGCCCAAGAGAAGAGCGATGCTGACAAGCAGGCTATTGCCGAGTCAGGCAAAACCGAAGTCATCAAGCTGACCCCGGAAGAAAAGGCCCAATGGCGCGACGCCATGAAGCCGGTTTGGGATCAATTTGCGGGCGAAATCGGTGCCGACAATATTGCGGCCGCTGCTGCGTGCAACTAATCCACTTGTAATCCCAACTTCTCCCCTGTCCTTCGGGGCAGGGGTTTGCCATTTGCCGGGGTTCCTATGATCCAAAAGATCAACAATATCCTCAATCAATTAGAGGAGACGATGCTTGCCATTCTGTTGGCAGCCATGACGTTGGTCACCTTCTCGCAGGTGGTCGCCCGTTATGTGTTCAACACCGGCTCTCCTTGGGCCCTAGAATTCACCATCTTTTTGTTCGCCTGGTTGATCTTGCTAGGGATGTCCTATGGCGTCCGGGTCGGCTCCCATATCGGAGTCGATTTGCTGGTTAAGGCGTTATCGCCTAAGGCTCAGAAAGTCGTTGGTCTGGTCGCTGTCGGTTTGTGCATGTTGTATGCCGCCATTTTATTCAAGGGTGGATGGGATACAGTGGATTTGTTGCTCTTAATCGAAATTGAAGCCGAAGATGTCCCCGTGCCGCTGTGGATACCGACCTTGATTCTGCCGGTTGGCTTCGCGCTGCTGTTTTTGCGGTTTGTGCAAGCGGGTTGGAATTTGATCAGCGGCGAGGGAACGGGAATGAAGCTGGCGGATGAAACCAAAGACGCCATTGAGCAGCTGAAACAAAGCGATCAGCCACCGAGCGATCAGCCCGAAAGTCTCGATAAAAAATAAACCAGATTATAGATACCACCCAGGATCGAGAACATGACCACTGCCGTCCTTTTCATCCTTCTTTTCTCGTTCATGCTGATTCGCGTACCCATTGCGATTTCTCTGGGGCTTGCCAGCGTGCTGACTATCATCACCTTTTCGGACGATTCCATCGCTTCACTGTCCGAGAAGATTTTCCATGCAATGTATCACTACACGCTGATGGCCATTCCCTTTTTCGTGCTGGCCTCAGCATTTTTGACTACCGGCGGCGTCGCACGCCGTATGATCCGTTTCGCTGTGGACTGCGTCGGCTGGTTACCGGGCGGATTGGCGATGGCCTCGGTGATGGCCTGTATGCTGTTCGCGGCGGTATCAGGCTCTTCGCCCGCCACAGTGGTGGCCA
Source organism: Candidatus Competibacteraceae bacterium (assembly GCA_036351435.1). Taxonomy (GTDB): domain Bacteria; phylum Pseudomonadota; class Gammaproteobacteria; order Competibacterales; family Competibacteraceae; genus JAAUQA01. Next base: position 2,484 of record JAZBPA010000432.1, on the reverse strand, counting down.
TCGGTTCCATCGTGATCGCGGGAATGGTGCGACAGGGCTATCCGCTGAATTTCGCCGCCGGCGTGATTTGTAATGCCGGTACCCTTGGTATTCTGATTCCACCCTCCATCGTTATGGTGGTCTATAGTGCAGCCACCGAAGTCTCGGTGGGCCGGATGTTTATGGCCGGCGTCATCCCCGGCTTGATGATGGGCGGTCTGCTGATGATTGCCATCTATATCGCTGCGCGGATCAAGAAATTACCAGCCCAAGAGTTTCCTGGCATGGGGCAATTGGCCAAATCAGCAGGCACGGCGTTTGGCGGGTTGTTTTTAATCGTCATCATTATGGGTGGTATCTACGGTGGTATTTTCACCCCCACCGAAGCCGCCGCCGTGTCCGCTATTTATGCTTACTTGGTTGCGGTGGTGGGTTACCGCGATCTCGGTCCCATCAAGGGCGCACCCTGGCGTAAACCGGACGAAAACATGGCTTCCGTGCTGCTGCGCAATTTAGCCATGACCTTCTGGGCGCTGATCAAAACGCCGATTGATCCCGAAGTCAAGAAAGTGTTGGTGGATGCCGCCAAGGTCAGCATCATGCTGATGTTCATTATTGCCAACGCGATGCTGTTCGCGCATGTGCTGACCACTGAGCGTATTCCGCATGCGATTGCTGAAACCATCACCAGTTGGGGGCTGGCACCCTGGACCTTCTTGATTGTGGTCAACATCATTCTGCTGATCGCGGGCAACTTTATGGAACCGTCGGCGATTCTGCTGATCATGGCGCCGATCCTGTTCCCGATTGCCATTCGCTTGGGCATCGATCCCATCCATTTGGGCATCATCATGGTCGTCAACATGGAGATCGGCATGATCACGCCACCGGTGGGGCTCAATTTGTTTGTCACCGCAGGCGTTACCGGTATGGAGCTGACTCAGGTCATCAAAGCCGCTTTACCGTGGCTGATGATCCTGCTGGGCTTTCTGGTCGTCATTACTTATGTACCGCAGGTATCCATATTCCTGCCGACCCTGCTGATGGGGCCGGAAACAGTGAATATTAACTGATGAAACGGCGGAGGATAGTCCCATGAGAAAACATCTGTGGTGGTTTGCCGTTGTTTTCCTGGCTGCAGCGATGACTACCGTTGCTGTGGCGGAAGAGTATGTGATCCGTTTCTCCCACGTAGTCGCGCCCAACACCCCTAAAGGGCGGGCGGCCGAACTATTTGCACAGCAGGTCAACGAACGATTGGCGGGTAAGGTGCGGGTGGAAGTGTATCCCAATTCCGAGCTGTACGAGGACGACACTGTTTTGACTACGCTGCTGTTGAACAGCAGCGAGCGACTGGCCATCATGGCGGCGCCCAGTCTGTCCAAGTTTTTGCAATTCTCCGATCAATTGCAGGTATTTGATCTACCGTTTTTATTCCGCAACATGGACGACGTGCACCAACTGGTCGAATCGCCCCTGATAAACGAGATCACCGCGCCTCTGGAAGAAAAAGGGTTCAAGGCATTAGCCTTTTGGGACAACGGCATGAAGGTGTTTTCGGTGCGGGGCGAAAACCCGCTGCGGAACGTGCCGGAAGATTTTCAGGGTAAACGCTTTCGTATTCAGAATTCTGCCGTCCATGCAGCAATGATTGAGGCACTGGGTGGTATTCCTGTACGCATGCCATTCCGAAGCGTGTATATGGGGCTGGACAAGGGAATCGTGGATGGCGAGGAAAACGCTTGGTCGAATATTTATTCGCAACAGTTCCACATGGTGCAAGATTGGATCACCGTGTCTAATCATGCCTACCTGGGTTATTTGGTGGTGATCAGTGACAACTTTTGGGAGGGACTGCCCGCTGACATCCGCAGTGAATTAGAGGCGATTCTGAAGGAAGCAACGCAAGCCAATCGCGTATTCGCTGCTGAGGAAACCATTGATGATCGTCAGAAAATCGTCGAAAAAGCGCGAGCTGCCAAAATCGTCGAATTGACTCCGGAACAACGGGCGCAATGGCAACAGGCTATGCAAGCGGTCGAGCAGCAATTCGCGGAAGCCATCGGACCGGAATTACTACAAAAAGTCCATGCGCTGTTAGGGCACTGACGCGCTAAAATCCAAATCAGCACTATTCGCGTTTTTCCCGCTTAACGGATGCGGTGAGGTTGCTCACCGCATCCGTTGTGGGTTGACGCACTGCAATTCACCAACCAGCTGTTTTTAAAGGGTGACTTAATGAGCAAACCCATCGATCTTGTCGCGGGTGCGGGCCTAGGCGATGCAACCCGTAAAAGCCGCCTGCCAGCCCGGCTCGATTTACTGCAAAGTGTCTCAGGGTTAATCCTGGGGCTGTTTATGTGGGGACACATGCTGTTCGTATCCTCGATACTGCTTGGCAAAGATGCCATGTACGCTGTGACCAAGTTTTTCGAAGGGCAGTATCTCTTCGGCCAGTCTTATCCGGGTGTCGTTTCAGTGGTGGTGGCGGTGATATTCATTATT
>JAZBPA010000431.1:0-4305 GCA_036351435.1 Candidatus Competibacteraceae bacterium | reverse complement strand
CAATGAACGCAGGAGAGCTCTCGTTTTCGCCGTCCCAAATCTCACCGCCCAGAGCAGCAACTGACATAGATCCTAGCGTGGGCGGGTTGCTATTGGTCGAAGAAAAATAACTGCCTGGCAATTGATCGGTGTCGAAGGAGTTCGCATCAGCGATAACGACTTCAAATGGCTTAGAACACCAACTGTACCCAGGATCGTCCGCGTCAGCGGGATTACTCCAGTTCTCAGCATTACGATAGGGATCTTTCCAGGTAGGAGCAGGCATATTCAAAGTCAGATCGTTCCCGCTGTACTCGGGTTTGGAAGAGAAATTGCTGAAAGCATCAGCTGGCGATTTGCCCGCAAAGTAGCGTAATCCCTCATACATCATTTCCGCGACAGGATTGCCCCACATTGCACAGCGCCCTTCCTGCATCGGAGTCAACATGGGTATCCCGCAACCCCCGTCCCTGTAAGAGTAACTAGGGTTGCTACTACTGTTGGCGCCAAAACCAACCACCTGGAAGTTATTGATGGTGTCGACGATACTGCCTTCTGAGGAGTCCAGAATAAAAGTACCATCAGTCTGATCGACTTCGTTTGCAAAAGATGACATGTTTTTGCGTAGTATGCCCCCAGACAAGGATTTCTTGTAGGAACCACTCAACAAGCCAAATGCCATACTCTCGTCTTCACCAAAATCATGCAATATACCCACGGGCTTATAAACATCGGGATTATCTGCAGGATATCCTTGACATTCAGGCTCTAATCGGAAGCTATCGCTTTCAACACATGCCTGCACACGAACCACATAATCGGTCATTTCAGACTCTGGGATTGCTTTGCCATAGGTTGTGATCGTCAGATCACTGAGACCACTGAAACTGCTTGAAGGTACGATTTCCCAATCATTCGAACTATCGGGACCTTTCCAGTACAGGTAATAATTATCTCCGCCTGACACTTCTTCGTGACGGAATTCAATATCATGAGCACCTGGACTTAGGTTAATAGAAGCTTTGTGCTGATCTCGACAGTCGGTGCTGTCGCCGCATTTACCGTGGCCGCCATACCAACCCACCACGACATTGCCGTCAATAATCACTTCAATTGCATCGTCGCCGTCCACAGAAATTTCATAGCTGCCGCCAGCAACATTCAGGATCCCTTTAAAAACGGTGAAGTAATTATTGTCCGTACCAAAAGGGTTGCAGTTGGAATCGCAGTCGATTTTACCGCCGGCGTAAGTAACAGCGGGACCTGTCCCAAACTGTTGATCAGGAATGGCGAACTGATCCAATTGCGCGGTAAACTCTTGATGACTACTGGGATGGGCTGTAAGATTGCCACCAGAATTAGCACAATTTCTGCGGTTGTTGTTCCCGACAGCGCACTGACGACCTGCTACGGGTTGTTCTATCGCCACCCACTCCCAAACGCGATAGATACTGTCGTCTAAGACCCGCAACAGTGGCATGTTGGGGTTAGCACTACAGTTAGTATCATTATAGTTACTTGGACAAAGTGGGGTTGTGTTCGCAAATAAATGACGGGTCCCCAATTCCGGCAAATTTAAAGGTGAATATTCCTGAATATCGTAACCATCATGGTCAATGCTTTTATATTCTTTACCCCAACTGTGGGCATCCTGTGGGACGCGAGCACGTTCCAGAATAGTTTCATCATTTGCATCGGTAGCGCGATAACCACCATAAAGTATCCGGCGAATAGCATCTATCCGGGCGGTAGTTAAATAATTGAGAAAATCACCGGACCAGTAGTTGCCAGCACTAACACATTTCTTGGTTTGCTCGTCGCCATTGGTATCTGTATCAGCGACTGGGACAAAAATGTCACCTTGATAGTCATAGCATTTATAAGAGTCGAAATAACCATAATAATCTAGAGGTTGTCCATACTGTGTAAGATCGGGTATATAACCGACATCAATTTCGCCGTCTTGATTGAGATCCGAAGCATCATTATATGCTTCATAAAACAGTTTATGATCGCGCCCCATGACCAATAAAGACAGAGGAATACCGCTGCCTCCCAAGAATAACGGCAGGTTGGCGACATCTACGTCGGCATGGCTCTGATGGGCTGTGAACGACAATCCACACCCTAATAGCAGCACACTCAGGGCGCGCCGGTTTCTAAAAAAAGTTTTCATCGGATCACTCTCCAAAAAACATATTCCAAGATCAATCTCATTGACCGTAAACAGATTGCACCATAGCCCGCGCAAGCGGCTGTGGCGGAGTTGAGCTGTCCAGTGCAAGGCCGAACCCCTGGGAAGTAACGCGATAATAGGTAACTGCACCAGCTGGGATAGTTGAATAACTGCGACCGGTTACTAGCGACCCCAATGTTTCTAAGCGTTCCATAATATAGCGGGGTTGCCTGCGACAATTCTCATTGCCCGAATCGTCTAATGTTCCATCGTCATTCAAATCAGCGTCACAACTATCGGACCAGGGTGGCAGACGCATCAACTTGGCATCATTACCGTAGGTACGTTGACCATAATGTTTGGCAAGACCACTCCAGACTGATCCATTTTCCCAATGCGGATCGCCGGTCTTGGCTGGATTACATAAACCATCGAGATTTGCGGCGGTGCTGTCGCAATCGTCTTCAAAGTCGTTCGGTAAGTAACCGCGATGAATTTTGTTACCCCCGGTATCTCTATTAACTAAGTCCTGCTCGCCGTCCGCTAAACCCGCTTCACTGGCTTGAAATGCATTATTGTAGTCGCGTGCATTGCCTGCCATACGTTCTTGCAAGATTGTGGTTTGCATACCTGTAGTGCTGATGATAATCATCAACACCAGGATAATAAGGCTGATTATCAAGGCACTGCCTTGTTGGTATTGCATAGGTTTATAATAGTTACACATGCCGTGCTCCAAAATTTTAAAGAAGCCGATTACGGAGGCTGATAGTGGTTGTAAACGCCCGGCGAAAGCGCCGGTCAGTCGCTGTCGGCAGAGGATTGGTGCCTTGACAGTCGACGTAAGTTGACGGCTCAACGGCTAAATTATCATCTTCAGTCCGCAATAACAGGCAAACGCGGACGCTAACCACATTGTTCATATTACCTACGTCGCCTTCCGGCACATAACGGTTAGCGACCTCATTACCGTTGGTATCCTCTCCATATAACACCTGAAAGTCTTCCACGCCCTCTACAATCGTCTGGGTACTAGTAACAGCGTTGATTATCGAAGTGCACTGCAAGTCAGTTCCTGCAAGGCTCAAGGTATTGCGTGAGGCTAGATCAATAGGCGCTACCCTGCCGAGGCAATCGATAACGTCCCCCTGAAGGGTGTTTTGCTCGCCCTCGAAATTAATATGCACTGTGTCAGGGTCTGGATCAGGGTTGGTGCTGTCATCAGCCCCCCAAATGGGCCGCTGATCAGTATTGGTCGATACTTCGAACTTATCTTCGAAGATTTCTCCTTCCTCAATAGTTTCCCGCGACCGATACCCCGCCAAACGCAGGGTACGATTTACGTACTCCAAGGCGTAGCGACCGTTTTCCTGCAAGCGGGAAAGATTCTCCTGAGCTCGATAGGTCTGCCGGGAACCGACAAAGAGTTGCAGTAAACCCGCAATCAGCAGTAACCCCAGGGTGAGAGCTACCATGATTTCTACCAATGTCAAGCCACGCTGACGTTTGCGAATATCGTAAATCATCACGTCATTTTTCTACCATTGTTCAGAGCGTTGCCGGACGGAAGCTAGTAGTAAAGCGTTGAAATTCATCCGCTTCGCAAGGAATACCGTCGTCATCTGGATCCTCTCCATCACACCAAAAAATCTTAACGGCATATTGGGCAGTGGCTGTTGAAGCCCCATTAAGCGCCCCATCACACGCAGGGCTCGTTGGTGTGCCATCTTCAGGTGTGCTGTCGATACACACCACTCCGGTACCAGAGGCTAAAGCATTAGCGAGCGCTCTATTCCACGCAAATAGATCATGGGCAGCCATGGTTTGAGGGTTACAATCCGGGGGGGAGCCGCTACCGAAACTTTCACAATTCCCGTCACTGCCGGTGGCGTTATCGTAGTGACTATTGCGGACACCGCGTATGTTGGCACGCATCCGATCCATTATGTCATAAGATAGGATGGTCGCTTGGGTACGCAACTGTGCGCTGTGATTGGAACGTAAGCCGACAGCTTGAAAGCTTGCTAAACCAAGCAAACCAATCGCTAGAACGATCAGCGCAACGAGGACTTCTAGAAGGGTAAAACCAAACTGTTCGTGTTGTTTCTGAGTCATGACGATAGTGCCCGCTTTAGCAATCGGGTTGATTT
>JAZBPA010000430.1:0-27481 GCA_036351435.1 Candidatus Competibacteraceae bacterium | reverse complement strand
TGTGGCGGGCGCGACTGACGGGTGGGGTTTGCCCCAATTGATGAGCACGTTGGCGCAGGTGGAAACAATCAACGCCCGCTTCTCGGAACGCAAAGAGCTGGCAGTTCTGGAAGACCCCTTACTCTTGACGGGAACCTTGCGCTATAACGCGCCGCATTATCTGCAAAAACACACGCTGACGCCGCATGACGAACGGTATACGGTCGAACAGGATTGGCTGACTATTGAAACCAGCGAAGGCCAACGCAATCTGTATTTGCCCGGTCATGCCGAGGTCGGCGCGTTGGTGGAAGCGATCCGGGCGACTCTGGCCGGTGATTTGGCCACCTTGCAACGCCACTATCTGCTGCAATTAGCAGGACAACCAACTGCTTGGACCTTGCGCTTGGAACCGCTGGCCGAACAAATGGCCGAGTATGTCAGCGCGATCATTTTCCACGGCCGGGGCGCGCAGGTGCTCAACGTCGAGACGCTGGAAACCGGTGGTGATCGCAGTGTGATGACCATCGAAGCAGTGCATGAGTAATCGGTTCATTCTGTCTGGCTGGCTAGCGCTCATGGCACTCTGCGGCTGGCTGATTCTAGCCCATACCCCAGTTAAGACCGATCTAACCCTATTCATCCCAAAAACCGACACCCAAGCGGAACTGCTGTTGGAGCAGTTACGTTCAGGGCCCGCCGCACGCCTGATCATGCTCGGTTTGGAAGGGGGAACGGAACAGGAGCGCGCACAAACCAGCCGACGCTTAGCGGAACAATTGCGAACCACTGGTCTGTTTGTGCGGGTCGCTAACGGCGAAAACCTGCTTAACGAAAGCGAACGGCAGTGGTTATTTGCGCAACGTTATTTGCTTAGTCCGGCTGATTTCAGCGTAGAGGGGCTTCGCCGCGCACTACAACAACGCTTGCGGGAATTAGCCTCGCCGTTATCAGCGTTTACCAAACGATTGCTACCCGCCGATCCCACTGGCGCTTTTTTGACTATATTGCAGGCCGAGCAGACTGATCAACAACCAACTCAACGTCTCGGAGTGTGGTTTTCACCGGATGGACAGCGTGCGTTGTTGCTGGCGGAGACACAAGCCTCCGGTTTCGACCTAGATGCTCAAGAACGAGTGCTGAATGCGATCCACTTAGGGTTTGCCGACGCTCGACAAGGTTCGGTGAGTTTATTGCTGAGTGGAGCGGGGGTGTTCAGTATCCTATCCCGCGACACGATCCGTAGCGAAACTCAATGGCTGAGCGGCATAGCTAGCGCTTTACTCATAGTATTGCTGTGGTTGATTTACCGTTCCCCACGAGTGGTCCTGTTGGGTGCACTACCCTTGGCATCGGCCATTGTCGTCGCTATCGCAACCGTCGGTTTGTTATTCGGCGGAATTTACGGCATTACCCTGGCGTTCGGCATCACATTGCTGGGCGTAGCGATTGATTATCCGATCCATTTGTTAAGCCATCTGCATTCTAAAGCGACGGTCGAGCAAACCTTAAAGAGTATCTGGCCTACTTTAAGATTGGGGACACTTACCACGGCGATTGGTTATCTAGCCATGATCACGGCGGATTTTGTGGGACTCGCCCAACTCGGTGTATTTGCTATTACAGGTTTGCTGACTGCCGCTCTAGTGACCCGTTGGGTTCTACCGACGCTGTTACCACCGCCTTGGACTCCACCTCACGCATTGAATGAGCAGACCTGGCTATATTCCTTCTTAAATCTGCCTCGCTGGTTGGTTGTAGTCACTCCAGCGACAGGATTGGTTATTCTATCGTTAGGGGTGCTGAGCGCACCGCAGGTTTGGGAAGACGATTTGGCCGCATTAAGTCCAATTCCCGAACAACTCATCGACCTGGATCGCGAACTGCGCACCCAATTAGGCGCACCGGAGGCCGGCCGGGTGATTGTGATTAACGCTGCGGATACCGAGACTGCGTTGCAACGCAGTGAAATACTAGCGCAATGGTTGGAAACGCAAATACAGCAGGGCGCTTTGACCAACTTTGATATGGCTGCACGATATCTGCCCAGCCAAAAAATCCAACGTGCCCGGCAAGCGTCTTTACCAACAGCGGAGCAGCTAAAAGCTAACTTTGAACAAGCACTGCACGGATTACCTTTCAAACCAAACTTGTTCGTCCCTTTTCTGGAAACCGTCGAGACCACTCGCTCAGCATCGCTGTTAAATCCTGAAGATCTGGCTGGTACTGCGCTAGGATTGCGAGTCTCCTCACTGCTCATACAACGCCAAGCTGGTTGGACTGCTTTAGTCCCGCTGGCCGGAGTCACCACAAATAGTGGCTTGGCCGAAGCATTGGCCGAGCTGCCGCTGGATGAGGTCTATTACTTAGACCTCAAGCGAGCAACAAACCAACTGGTCGTCGAGTTTCGTAATGCTGCATTGATCCGATTAGCCTGGGGAACCGTATTATTGAGCGCAGTATTGTGGCTGGGTCTCGGTTCGCTGAGACGCCTTTGCCTAGTATTGTTACCCGTTGCTTTAGCTGTTGCCGTCGATATAGCGCTACTGCTGCTGCTCGGCAAGCGCCTGTCATTGTTTCATCTAGTTTCGCTGTTGCTGGTAGCCGGTCTGGGTATCGACTACAGTCTGTTTTTTAGTCGGCCTACAACAGATATTCATGCCCGGTTACGGACGCTGCGCGCCGTACTGATTTGCTGTGGTTCGACCTTGGTAGTATTTGGTATGCTTGCATTCTCTGAATTACCCGTGTTGCAGGCTATCGGTCAGACCGTTGCCATCGGTGTCTTGACCAGTTTCGTGATGGCGCTGGTGTTGGCCCAGCCGGTAACGCACGCGGCTGAATAACACTAACGCCGATGCCGATCAAACCGTTACGACTGTCTGCCTATACCACTGTTAGCGCCTTGGGGCGAGGAAACTCAGTCGCCCTGGCTGCGTTACAGCAGGAAACCAGCGGCCTGAAACCCTGCGATTTCGAAGATGCCGACTTGGCCACTTGGATCGGTCGCGTCGATGGTTTGGAAACTGAACCTTTGACCGATGAATGGGCACCGTTCGATTGTCGCAACAACCGCTTGGCCCGATTGGGGCTGCTTCAGGATGGTTTTATTGAAACCGCCACAGCTGCACGCTATCGCTATGGCGCTAATCGCCTCGGGGTGTTTATCGGCACCAGCACATCCGGCATTCGAGCTACCGAACAGGCTTATCGGGACCGCGATCCGACAACCGGCAAACTGCCTGCGGGGTTTGATTATCGTCACACCCATAACATTTTTTCGGTAGCGGATTTTACCCGTCAGTATTTAGGGCTTACCGGACCGACGCTAGCCATTTCCACAGCGTGCTCATCCAGCGCCAAGGTATTCGCTGCTGCTTATCGCTATATGCAGGCCGGACACTGCGATGCTGCAATCGTGGGTGGGGTGGATAGTTTATGTCTGATTACGTTATACGGCTTCCATTCCCTGGGCCTGGTATCAAGCCGATTGTGTCGGCCTTGGGACGCTGAGCGTGACGGTTTGAACGTCGCTGAAGCGGCAGGTTTTGTCCTGTTGGAGCGGGCTCAGCCGGGAGATGATGGCATTGCCTTACTGGGCTATGGCGAGAGCAGCGATGCTTACCATATGTCCACGGTGCATCCAGAGGGTGCAGGCGCCGTACTGGCCATACAACGCGCCTTGACGAACGCCGGGCTTATGCCGAGTCAAGTGGATCATATCAATCTGCACGGCACCGCCACGCCGGCTAATGATGCTGCTGAGGATAGGGCAATCAATCAAGTATTCGGCACCCGAACCCCGTGTAGCTCCACTAAGGGCTGGACCGGCCATACTCTGGGCGCGGCAGGAATTACCGAAGCACTATTCGCTGGCTTGAGTATCGAACATGGGTTTATTCCGGCTAATCTTAACCAGCTGACGATGGATGACAGTCTCTCGGCCAACATCGTGCGAGAATCCGAAACAACTCCAGTTAACATCGTCATGAGCAATTCCTTTGGCTTCGGCGGTAGCAATTGCAGCCTGATTTTCGGAAGGTTGCGCGGGTGACGGCGGTTTATTTGCAGAGTTTGAGCTTAGCGGCACCCGGGTTGCCGGGCTGGAGCGACAGCCGGTTGGTGTTGGTTGGCGAACAGGCTTATCAAGCGCAACCCTTGGCGGCGTTCAAGCCCAGCTTACTACGCGCTAATGAGCGACGCCGTACCACTCAGGTCATCAATCTTGCATTGCAGGCCGCTCAAGAGGCGATGACCGAGGGTTCGCCGACAGCGACTCAGGTCGGTTCGGTGTTTGCCTCATCGGGCGGCGATTACGCAATTATCGACAAACTGTGTACTGCGTTAAATCTGCCAGGAAAACCTGTCTCACCCACTCACTTTCATAATTCAGTGCACAATGCCGCTGCCGGTTATTGGACTATCGCTACCGGATGTATGCAGTCATCGACCAGCCTGTCGGCTTATGATTGGAGTTTCAGTACCGGGTTACTGGAGGCCGTCACATTCACTCAAGTCGAAGGATTGCCGGTGCTATTGGTCGCTTACGATTACCCCCCCCCGTTCCCGTTATCCGAGGCGCGTCCGCTCCAGGCACCCTTCGCAACGGCTTTGCTGCTCAGTCCCGAACTAACGACCACGGCGCTCGGCGAGCTGCGGTTACAGCTCACTAATCAAGGACCGGAAGATCAGCTTGATTCGTCCGAACTAGAACGCTTACGCACCGGTAATCCGGCTGCCCGCAGCTTGCCCCTACTGCAGACAATTGCCCGGATGACATCCCGCACCGTGACCCTACCGTATTTAGCCGGTCAGTATTTGAACGTCGAATTTTCGCCATGTCGATAGATGCATCAAAGGTTCACGACGGCAAACGGGCGTTGGTGACCGGCGGTAGCGGGGACATCGGCAGCGCTATTTGTCAGCGTTTGGCGGACGCCGGTCTACATGTCATCGTGCATGCGCATCATCGTGCTGAACGTGCACAAGCCGTGGTGGATGGTATTCGACAGACCGGAGGTTCTGCGGAGGTTATAGGGTTCGACGTTACCGATGCGGCAGCGACTCAAGCGGCGCTCGAAAAATTATTACACGACGGGCCGATTCAGGTGTTAGTCAATAATGCGGGCATTTATGCGGATGCGCCGATGGCAGGAATGAGTTCAACGCAATGGCATAGTGTGGTGGATGTTTCGCTGAATGGTTTTTTCAATGTCACGCAACCGCTATTGTTACCTATGATCCGTACCCGCTGGGGTAGGATCATCGCCGTCTCCTCCATCGCCGGTGTCTTGGGTAATCGTGGGCAAGCCAACTACGCAGCAGCTAAAGCCGGTTTACATGGTGCAACAAAATCACTGGCCTTGGAATTAGCTTCGCGCGGTATTACCGTGAACGCCGTTGCGCCCGGCATCATTGTGGGGCGTTCCACCGCCGGGGTGTTTGACGAAACCAAAATTAAACAATGGGTTCCCATGCAACGACCCGGCACACCAGATGAGGTTGCTGCTCTGGTCAATTTCCTGGCCACCCCGGAGGCGAGTTATATTTCCGGGCAAGTGATCGGCGTCAACGGCGCTATGGCGTGAACATCCTTTAAGCCGACAGCAACTTGATGAGTTGTGTTCCGGCTTGTTCCAGGGCGCCGTTATTGTCAATGATATGCATTCTTGGGCCACCCTGCGCTTGAATATCGAAATCATCGGCGCGCTGCAAACGTTGGTCAATTTCATCGGCAGATTCTCGGTCACGCTGTATTAGCCGTTCACGTAACTGTTGCGGCGAAACCCGGATAAGCACGGTTTGCAGTTGCGAATAACGCTTTTGCGCCTCGCCCAAGTAAGCGCGCGAACCATTGACCACGACTTTGAGCCCTAAATCCAACCACTGCTCAATTTCCACTCCGATACCATAACGATAGCCATGACTGTCCCAGTGCATCACAAAACAGCCGGCCTGCAGACGCTGCTCGAATTCCTCTTCGCTGAGCGGAACATGCGCTTCGCCAATCGGGTCCTGAGCACGGGTGATATAGCGGTGGGCGAAAATGACTTTCCCTTTGCCGGCAAGCAATTGACGAGTGTAGCGCATCACGCTGTCCTTGCCGGAGCCGGAAGCCCCGATTAAATAAAACAAACCACTGCCGGTCATCATCTAGACACACGCTTCATCGGGGAGCGGTTGCAAGCAAGCGCTGGAAATTAGCACGCGCTATAGCTTCATAGTGGGTATGAAAGAAATCGGTGAAGTATAAGGTTGGCTTAGCAAACAGCGATTCGAGAAATTTTAGATGGGCTGGGAAAAACTCTGCATCTGGTACATGCGCGTATTCGGCTCGAATATCACGGCTGTTCTGGTCGAACACGGGTTCCGGTAACCCGAAAGAGGACAGATCGATATCGACGACGAACTGTTCAGTCAAGGTTCTCGGTATTTCCCGATGCTTAGTAATCAATATCGCTTCGTAGACAATCTCACTGAATTGAGGATCCGCATGATCGCCTACCCACCGCATAAACAGCTCAGCGCTTTGCTGTTCATTGTCGGTTGCCCGCGGATCATAAATCACATCGTGAAACCACAACGCGATCCCTACAGCGGCTGGATGATCTATCTCAGCGCTCGCCAACTCCAGTTGATTTAGACAGTGGCCGATGTGTTCGCAGGTGTGGTAGTGACGATGCGGTTCTGAGTATCGGGTGACCAGTTCCGCATGAATCTGCTCCGGTTTGATACGACTGCTATCAACCGGCACTTTCTCCCATAAACGTAAAAAACGGGTAATGTCCTGACATTTCGTGACATTGCTTGAAAGGGTTGCAGACATGGGTACTTGACGCCGCGCGATGGTGCAATTGCTGATTAGACAATAGCCAATTCCATCGAGCGCGGCAAGGTGGAGTTGATTTACAGGTTACCCAAAAAATAAGGGCGACGTATACGCCGCCCCTACAAGAAAAACGAAAACTCTTAATTACTGGCTGGCTAGCAGTGCCCGAGTATCAGGCCCCATCGGCAAGCTGTAATCGTAGCCGGACAGAATCAAACTGTCCGAAGCACGGATAAGGCGAGCACTGACATAAACCGAACGCCGACCTACCGCATAAGTACCAGCTAAGATTGCAGAAGCGTTATGGGTTTGGCTGAGCGCGCGCACATCCCGCGACAACATAAATTCACCGCCATTTTGCTGGATGAAAATATTATCCCGCAGCTTCATATCAATTACGGTGAACCCTTCCTGGGCAAAACGAGACGCAACCTGCTCAGCAACAATACGGCCTAGCGCGGAAGAACTCTCCAATGCATTGACATCAACAAACGTGGCGACCAACACCGGTCCCCGCTGTTCCCTTAACCAAGGCACTTGATCAATCAGAAAATCTGCCGCCTGATAGCTTTCCGTAACTAGGTCGTTGTCCTGCTTGGTAGAACTGATCTCGGAATTGCTACTAGAAGCACACCCTACGGTGCCGAAAGCCACGACAAGCAGCGCCGTGATTAACGAGAGGACTGGCTTTGTCATTGGCCTACGACCTCCATGAGACGGGTCGGCGGAGCGACCTGGGCAAGATACTGATCGCTATTATTGTCGCTGATGTAATACACGTCACTCATGCGAACCAGATAGCGATCACCGCTCATCACTGATGTGGTAACAACCACTTCGGAGGTCAAGCCCGTGACGCAATCTACTTTAGGACGACGGATACAGCGATCTTTGTGGGTGACGACCTGCACTTGATATTCGACCGGCAACCCTACGTTGGGGTCGGAACTGACACCAAAGCCCTGTTCCAATAGATGAGTGATGAGAAAATCGTGAAAAGCCCAGTTAAAGACCGTGCAGCACTTGGCGCCCTTCACATTGAGAATTTGCTTCCCACCGGAAGGATCCTGAGTAGATAACGCAGCACCCAGACGTTGCGCCACATCAGTAGCCAACACTTCCCAGTGATGAGCTGCCTGCATTTTTTGCTGATAGGTTCTGGGATAACCCGTTTCCAATGGCGCTGGCGTAGTACAGGCACCAAGCCCCAGAGATACAATAAGAATTAAAAAAGAAGCACAAAGTGTTTTCATGGTTTCTCCCTCGGCATTATTGAGAATCCGCAACCGTTTTATCCTTTGAGTTTTTGTTTAGGCTTAAAGTGTAGTCGGTTATACCACTAGTGTCACGTCTTTACAACGGCAGTTTCTGTGAATCGACCACTAACGTGGCATTTTCTGATCTACAGCACTCCACTCAAACCATTATTACCCCTATTATCAAGAGATTAGCAATGCCCAGCAAAACACATCCTATTGTGCTTGACTGGATAATAAATCACATCCTATAGTGGTTACCAAGAAACAAGCAAGTTAGCCTGCCAGGCGATTTGGTAACACCAACAATATCAATCAACCCGGTAATATTAAGTCATTGGGTCTTGCTGTAAATTGTTGTAAATATAACACTACAGGGGAGCGTGGAGTCATGAAAATAGCCTGTCTCAAACCCGTTGAACGGAAAGCGGCCAGTGTTGAAAATATACCCTTACAGTCTGCATCGTACGAGATATGGGATAAAAAATATTGCTTGAAATCAAAAGACGGGCGAGCAATCGATCAAGGTGTCGATGGCACTTATCAACGGGTGGCGCGTGCCTTGGCCGAGGTGGAATCCACCGCAGAATTGCGTGAGTTTTGGAACGAGAAGTTTCTCTGGGCATTGCGGCACGGCGCTATTCCTGCGGGTCGCATTATTTCCAATGCCGGTGCGCACGCTCATAAACCCGCCACCTCCACCATCAATTGTACCGTGTCGGGCACTATCGAAGATTCCATGGACGATATCTTAGAGAAAGTGCATGAAGCGGGACTGACGTTAAAAGCCGGTTGTGGCATCGGTTACTGTTTCTCCACGCTGCGACCACGAGGCGCTTATGTGTCGGGCGCCGGTGCTTACACTTCCGGCCCGCCATCGTTCATGGATATTTACGACAAGATGTGTTTCACCATTTCCTCGGCGGGTGGTCGGCGCGGGGCACAAATGGCTACGTTCGATGTGGGACACCCTGATGTGTTGGAATTCGTGCGCGCCAAACGCGAGCCCGGTCGGCTGCGTCAATTCAACCTGTCGTTGTTGATCACCCGCGAGTTTATCGAAGCGGTTAAAAACGATACCGACTGGCCACTCAGCTTTCCGATCCGGCAAAAAGAGGCCCTTGAGGACCAACTCGATCTCAACGACTCCGAAACTATCGTCTGGCGTGATTGGCCGGTGCACGAGGGATTGATCGTCAACGCTGCCGGGAAAGTCGCCTGCAAGATTTACAAAACCTTACACGCCCGGCGGCTGTGGGACCTCATTATGGCGTCGACCTACGATTACGCCGAGCCAGGCTTCATTCTCATCGACGAAGCCAATGAGATGAATAATAACTGGTGGTGTGAAACCATTCAGGCCAGCAATCCTTGCGGCGAACAGTTATTGCCGCCTTACGGTTCCTGTCTGCTGGGCTCGATTAATCTGACCCAATTCGTCACCGAACCTTTCACCGATAATGCGCGCTTCGACTGGGATCAATACCGTGAAGTCGTCGCCATCTTCACTCGCATGTTGGATAACGTGGTGGAAATCAATGGACTACCCTTGGAACAGCAACGCCAGGAAATTCTCAATAAACGTCGCCATGGCATGGGTTATCTAGGACTCGGTTCAACCCTGACCCTACTAGGCATGAAATACGGCTCACCCGCATCCTTAGACTTCACCGAACAAGTGACTCGTGAAATGGCTTTAAGTGGCTGGCGGATGGCGTTGTCACTAGCAGAAGAAAAGGGACCGGCACCCATCATGGATCAGGACTTTACCATCACCACCGAAATGCTCGATAAACGCCCGGAAATGGCGCAAGACGGTCTAAAAGCCGGGGACACAATCAAGGGCAGGGTGTTACATGCTCGTTACAGTCGTTACATGCAACGCATTGCGGAATGCGATCCAGCTTTAGTCGAAAAACTGGCGGAGCAAGGGGCCCGTTTCACCCATCACAGTTCTATTGCCCCGACCGGCACTATCTCGTTGTCCTTGGCTAACAATGCCAGCAACGGGATTGAACCGAGCTTTGCTCATCATTACTACCGCAATGTGATCCGCGAAGGGAAAAAGTCTAAGGAGAAAATGGGCGTATTCTCCTTTGAGTTGCTGGCCTACCGTGAGCTGATCAATCCCGATGCGCTGCCGTTTTCTGATGATCCCGCCGAACAATTACCCGACTATTTTATCACCGCTGACGATGTCACACCTAAGCAGCATGTCGATATTCAGGCGGCTGCTCAGTGCTGGATCGATTCCTCGATCTCCAAAACGGCCAATGTCCCCACTGATTTCCCTTATGAGGATTTCAAAGATATTTACCTGTACGCCTATGAAAAAGGACTCAAGGGCTGCACCACCTTCCGCTTCAACCCGGAAGCGTTTCAAGGTGTATTAGTGAAAGAGCAGGACTTGGAAAACACGCTCTATCGGTTTGCCTTGGAAGACGGCAGTGTGATTGAGGTCAAGGGTAACGAGGAGATTGAATACGACGGCGAGGTGCATTCCGCAGCCAATTTATTCGATGCTCTGAAAGAAGGGTATTATGGGAAATTCTAAATGAGCGGCGAACGTGCTATGGCCATTAAAATTGATCAAAAAATCACCGGGTATAGCGTCGTCAAAGACGATCCCGAAGCAACGCCGTTGCAACCGGACGTCGAACACATGCATGAAAATGTAGTGCGCCCGGAAGTGCTACAGGGACGCACTTATAAGGTCAAAACCCCGTTATCGGACCACGCCCTTTATCTGACCATCAACGACATCATTCTGAACCCCGGCACCGAGCATGAAGTGCGCCGCCCGTTTGAGATTTTCATCAATTCCAAAGCGATGGATCATTTTCAATGGATAGTGGCTCTGACCCGCATTATCTCCGCAGTTTTTCGCAAAGGCGGCGACGTCACTTTCCTGGTCGAGGAATTACGCTCCGTATTCGATCCCAAAGGCGGCTATTTCAAGAAAGGCGGGAAATTCATGCCGTCTCTGGTCGCTGAAATCGGTGATGTGATTGAGTCGCATCTGCGCACCATCGGCTTAATCGAAGACCACGGACTGGATGAACATCAACGCAGTATGCTGAACGACAAGCGCGCTCAGTATGAGGCTGGCGTCAAGGCAGTCGAATCAGCCGACATCGACAGTTTTCCCGAAGGGGCGTCCCTATGCCCCAAATGCCAGACTAAAGCAGTGATCATGATGGAAGGGTGTATGACTTGCTTGAACTGCGGAGATTCCAAATGTTCATGACCCAACTGGTTGAGTTGTCGACCTGGAAGTTGTTATCAAGACCGTCTGCGGTAGGGATACCGCAGTCGAGCCTATAGGGATGTATTTACGGCGTGTCTTGATAACAATGTCCGGGTCGATAACCGGTTAATCAGGCACGCCCTTTACTGGCAGCAATCCGCATCCGTAACGCATTGAGTTTGATGAAACCTTCGGCGTCTTTTTGATCGTAAGCGCCTGCATCATCTTCGAAAGTTGCGATGGCGCCGTCGAACAGACTGTCTGCCGACTTGCGTCCGACTACAGTGACATTACCTTTATAAAGCTTAAGTCGAACCGTGCCGTTGACGGGTGTTTGCGAGGCATCGATCATCGTTTGTAGCATTTTGCGCTCGGGACTCCACCAGTAGCCGTTGTAAATTAAACTGGCGTAACGTGGCATCAATTCATCCTTTAGATGCGCCACTTCCCGATCCAAGGTGATTGACTCAATCGCCCGGTGGGCGCGTAACATGATGGTGCCGCCCGGCGTTTCGTAACAACCGCGCGATTTCATGCCTACATAGCGATTTTCAACAATATCGGTCCTGCCGATGCCGTTTTTTCCACCCAATTCATTCAGCCGTGCCAAAACCTCAGCAGGTGTCAAGCTTTCTCCATCTATGGCTACAATGTCGCCCTGACGATAGTCCAATTCGATAGTGGTGGGTTGATCCGGTGCTTTCTCAAGCGGCACCGTCCATAACCACATGTTATCCTCCGGCTCCGCCCAGGGATCTTCCAAAACTCCACCCTCATAGGATATATGCAACAGATTGGCGTCCATTGAATAGGGCGATTTTTGTCCCTGTTTCTTTTCGATAGGAATATTATGTCGCTCGGCATACGCCAACAGTTTTTCCCGCGAGGTCAGATCCCACTCTCGCCACGGCGAGATAACCTTGACATTAGGCATCAGGGCGTAAGCACCGAGTTCAAAGCGCACTTGATCGTTGCCCTTACCGGTAGCGCCGTGCGAGATCGCATCTGCGCCGCAACGGCGGGCAATATCCACCATATACTTGGCGATCAGCGGTCGTGCGATGGAGGTGCCCAGCAAATACTCACCTTCATACAGAGTATTGGCACGGAACATAGGAAAGACATATTCACTGACGTATTCTTCGCACAAGTCTTCGATGAAGACATCGTTGACCCCCAACGCTTGGGCTTTGGCGCGAGCCGGCTCCAACTCCTCGCCTTGACCGATATTGGCGGTGAAAGTGATTACTTCGCAGTGGTAAGTTTCCTGCAACCACTTCAAAATAACCGAAGTGTCCAAACCACCCGAGTACGCTAGCACGACTTTGTTTATCTCTGACATGAGGGCCTCAGACTGCAACTTTCATAAATTAAATGGTCGAATTTCCTTGGCGAAAATCACAAAGGCGATAAGCTTATAGTTTTAAGAGACTAGGTCAAGCCCCGTTCTTCAGCGGGTTTTTTTTTGCATAATCGGTTTATATTTTACAACTCATTACACTTCCGGAGGTATGTCCCATGCTTGATGAAACTTTGGAAATGCTGGCTTTTAACTTAAAACTGGTTGGCAAAAAAACCAAAAAAAATGTACTTGTCAGTGCCGGCAACCTTACCGATAAAGAAAAATTATTGCCCGCGATCAAAAAACTTCTCACTTTGGATGTCAATTTATTCGCCACTCATGGAACCAGTTTGTTTTTAGATAAACACGGCCTCGACAACCAGGAGCTTTACAAGATCACTGAAAGCAAAGAGCCGAACATCAAATCGTTTCTTAGCGAGGATCGGTTTGACTTAGTTATTAATATCTTAGTAGGCAATAATGATTATGATGAGCAAACTGATAGCAATCTTATCCGATCATTATGCATACAAAACGGAATACCGTTAATCACCGACCCGGAAGTCACTTTACTGACTATCGACGAGTTGGAGAAAAAATATAATAAAGACATTTTTAAATACAAAATAGCCGATGAAACAACGCCCTGGGACATGAGAAGAGAGTTCCTGAACATGGTCCAGAATAAAGGTGGTTTTGCTTGCTACCATGCCCATTTCGATAAAGCCTATTTAATTTCCAAAGAGAATCTCAAACTTAGTCAAGTGGATATGCAAAAAAAATGGGAGTTGTATAAATATCTTAAGGAAAACTACACCCACGAAGATTTAGTCGAGAGAATCTCGCGCGGTGTGGAAAAAATGAAACAGCAGGGAGTCACCCATTGCCGAACCCATATCGATGCCGATAGCACGGTAAAACTACTGCCTATTAATGCAGCCTTGGAGGTTCGCGAAAATTATCGGGACTCCATCACTCTGGAAATCGCCGTCCAACCGTTGCAAGGCGTATCCGATAAAGAATCTCAGCAGTATTTTATTCAGGCCTGTGAAAAGGCTGACTTGATCGGCGGGCTACCTTCCAGAGATAGGCCGACTCCCGAGAAACATTTAGACTTTATTATGACTTTAGCTAAACGTCTAAATAAACGGTTGGATGTGCATATTGACCAGGAAAACAATCCAGACGAGGACGAAACTGAACTGCTCGCGCTTAAGACCATAGAACATGGTTTAGAAGGCAGGGTCTCAGGCATCCATGCCATATCACTGGCCAGCAAATCCATACACGATCAGGAACGCATTATCAAGCGAGTAAAGGACGCTGGCATCAGCATTACCATCTGCCCCTCGGCGGCGCTCAGCATGAAACCATTACCGAATAAAGCAGCACCCCTGCATAACTCGATTGCACCGCTGATCAAGCTGCGTGAGCATGGTGTGCCGGTTTATTTAGGCGTAGATAACATTCACGATTTATTCATGCCGTTGGTAGACGGTGATATGTGGTTTGAAAGCCGGTTACTGATGGAAGCTTGTCGTTATTACGATCTGGATAGCGTATCAAGTATGGCATGCGATAAAGCCGGCTTTCAAAGCCATGCCCGGATCTCATAGTCGCCCGCCGCGCCAAACCACTCGACCGATAACGTCGAGATATGCCAGTCCATCTGGGGGGATAACCTCCTCGGTGTAGGCGCGGTTATCGCTACTGATCCGCAATGACCCATCCAGCAAGCGTTGCAACCGTTTCACATACAGTAGTTCGCTTTGCCTCAAGATGTAAATGGCGTCGCTAATGACCTGGCGTTGTTGTGTATCGACTAACAGGACATCGCCGCCATGGAGTGTATCCGCCATGGAATCACCGCTAGCCAGCACAGCCACGACTTTTTCCTCTTGTAACCCCATTTCTTTAAGCCAATCCTGCCGGAAAGCTAATCGCGTCTGCGGTTGTTCTTGTTCGATAGCCGCGCCATACCCTGCCGAGACTTCGACACTGTACAGTGGTACCAAAGCGAACTCCTCGCTCAAACTGTTGCTACTCTCCTGAATCGGCAAGGGACTTCTTTCAATCAGTTCGGTACCCAGTAACAACCACGTTGGGTTAACCTGATAGCGTTCACAAATTCGATATAAAAATTCCGCATCAGGACACCGTTCACCTCGTTCATAGCGCATCAAAGTGTTGCGAGAAACACCGATAGCGGCACTGAAATCATCACGAGAGTGGTCATTTCTCACCAAACGGATACGCTCGCCCAAACCCAAATGGGAAAAACCCGCACTGAACTCCAAGTGGTCGTTTTTCATCGAAATTACATAACCAACTGATTAATAATAAAAAGATAATATTAACTTAAGGTGTTGACAAAAACCCCATACGGGTTACTATAACAATTAAATTACACCCAAACGGGTATTTTTGCCAATCTCAATTTTGCATCACCAAAGAAAATAATAACTTATCGATTTTGTTGTACAAAACACAATTATCAAAGGTCAAAGCAATCATGAACTCTCGCTTTAATCTCAAAAACAATGAACCACAGCGCTGATCCACGACTCTGTAATATTCATTGTGAGCGCCCTGATCAAAACCTTGGTGAATGAGGAGCCGTATTGATGACTACGTCGCACCCTGATATCAAAGTCAGCCTTCTTCGGGCCAGTCATGTAGCCGCACAGTTGGTTCAGGATGGTCTAAGAGTCGAAGAAATTCGCATTCATGGCCGCGCACAGCCGGCGGTGCAGATATGTCCCAATCGGTACACAAGCACTCTGAACGGTCGTCGCTATGCCTGGGGTAGCGATGTTCAAGGTCCCTTCGAACGTTACGCCGCTCTGATGGACGGTGTGCAAGTTCAGTGGGAGATCCGCCGTAACCGGCTCGCTCGTTTAGCTACTCTGCCCTATAGAGAAGCGCTAAATGACACTTGAGCCTGTTTGGCAAGCGCCTTCACTCTCTAAGCTTATAACGTCATTAAAATTTAAAAAATTGGCGCCAAAGGAATGTAGTCATTGATTGCCAGATAAGTATATAAAGAAATAGCCGAGTTAAACCAACCTCATCGAAAAAGAC
This sequence comes from Candidatus Competibacteraceae bacterium, assembly GCA_036351435.1. Taxonomy (GTDB): domain Bacteria; phylum Pseudomonadota; class Gammaproteobacteria; order Competibacterales; family Competibacteraceae; genus JAAUQA01. The sequence goes on along the minus strand of JAZBPA010000430.1, from coordinate 11,747 downwards.
ATTATCATTCTAAACAATTACGGCATTACAATTTAGTGTGTTTGCTCTAAATAAGATTATTAGAATAATCACAGTATCACCCTTTTAATAACATTCTATTTTTGATGGGTTTCTCTTTCATAGAGAGATGGCGTAGAAGGCATGATGAAATGACAGCTAAACTGCAAAATGAAGCCAATCAAGGTGAACCGGTTAATGTCGTCATGAGCACTGCCAACCAAATTTGGCTAGCCGGGCTAGGTGCTTTCGCGGTTGCCCAACAAGAAGGCGGCAGGCTGTTCGATATTCTGGTAAACGAGGGCGAAGAATTCGAAACACAGACTATGAAAAAAGCCGGTGAAAGAGTCGAGAAAGTCAAAGAAAAAGTCGAAGGAGTAAGAGAAAAAGCGACTGATCAGTTGGATAAGCTGGAACATGCGTTTCAGAAGCGCGTTGCACGCGCTTTGAACAGGTTAGGTGTCCCCACTGATGAGGACATCAGTGACCTCTCAAAACGCGTGGAAGCGTTGAATAAAACCATTCAGCAGCTGAAGCAACGTATTGAACCAACCTCAGTTAAGCAACGTTCTGAATTAACGGCTTAACGATTTTAAGCCTCGACCCTCCTGCCCGGTTCTTTCAAGAACCGGGCAGGAGGGTTTCGTGTTAAGCAAAGATTAGCCCTCTATACCATTAGCTATCACAAGAAGCTTTTTTATCATCATGCAAGAATTAAATCTTTACTTTGGCCAAATTAGCGACCTGCAAGGGCGGACTGTGTCCCTGGGGAGGTATCTTTGACCTTGAGGTCAAACGTGAACAGTTAATCGAAGTCAATCGGGAATTAGAACAGCCCGACACGTGGAGCGACCCTGAACGCGCTCAGGTTTTGGGTAAAGAGCGGGCACTGTTGGAAGCGACGGTAAATAATCTGGACGCTCTGGAAAGCGGTTTGCAGGAAGCAACAGAGTTATTAAGCCTTGCCCAAGAAGAAAACGATGAAGCGATGGCAGAGGACGTCATTCGGGAGCTGGAAAGCTACGAGCGGCAAGTCTCGGCGTTGGAATTTCAACGGATGTTCTCCGGCGAAATGGATGGTTCTAACGCGTTTCTCGATATTCAAGCGGGTTCCGGCGGTACGGAAGCCCAGGATTGGGCGGATATGCTGTTACGCATGTATTTACGCTGGGGTGAACGGCATGAGTTCAAGACTGAACTGATTGAGCTGTCCCCTGGTGAAGTTGCTGGTATCAAAAGCGCCACGGTCAGTTTTGAAGGCGCGCACGCCTACGGTTGGTTACGCACTGAAACCGGCGTACATCGACTGGTGCGCAAATCGCCTTTCGATTCCGGTAACCGCCGACATACCTCGTTTGCAGCAGTATTCATTTCCCCTGAAGTAGACGACAGCATTGAAATTGATATCAACCCGGCTGAGTTACGAATCGATGTGTATCGTGCTTCTGGAGCTGGCGGTCAACACGTCAATCGTACAGAATCGGCAGTACGCATCACCCACCTACCTACCGGTACAGTCACTCAATGTCAGAACGATCGCTCCCAGCATAAGAACAAAGCAACCGCACTCAAGCAACTCAAAGCCAAGCTCTACGAATTGGAAATGCAAAGTCGCCGCGATACCGCTCAAGCAACGGAAGACACTAAAGCGGATATCGGCTGGGGCAGTCAGATTCGTTCGTATGTATTAGATCAATCCCGCATCAAGGATCTGCGCACTGGGGTAGAAACCGGCAACCCGCAAGCAGTATTGGACGGTGATCTTGACAAATTCATCGAAGCCAGCCTAAAAAGCGGTTTGTAATCACCAAGCCAAGCTGAACATCCTTATGCCAAACCAAGCCAAAGCCTTTCAAGACTACTATCCAGAACAGCTCAGTCACTGTTACGGTTGCGGTCGATTGAACGACCACGGTCTGCATATCCAAAGTTATTGGGACGGCGAAGAAACAGTGTGTTCGTTCAACCCCCGTTCTGAGCACACCGCCATACCCGGCTACGTTTACGGCGGTCTGGTTGCCTCACTGATTGATTGTCACGGTACCGGCACCGCAGCAGCAGCGTCTTATAAAGCGCAGGGACGGGCGATGGATACCGAACCCCCACTGCGGTTTGTGACTGCCTCCTTACACGTGGATTATCTGCGCCCGACCCCACAAGATGTAACCCTGGAAGTGCGGGCCCGGATTAAAGAAATCAAAGAACGCAAGGTAATCGTAGAGGCGTGGGTTTCGGCGCAGGGCGAAGTATGCGCGCGAGGCGAAGTGATTGCGGTCAAAGCACCCGAGAACATGCTATCCGGTAGCGGCTGATTTATCGCCTGCATTGATCAAAATGCAGGCGTATTGCTTCAAGCTTGTGTTGGCTTTTCTTGCGCCTTCAACCAAACCCGCGCCCGTTCTACCGCAGCACATACCTGAGCGGGCGCCGTGCCGCCAAGGTGATTCCGGGCAGCTACCGAACCCTCCAAAGACAATACGGTAAACACGTCGGCTTGGATCAACGGCGAAAATGCTTGTAACTCCGTTAATTCCATCTCTGCCAAATCACGGCTGGTGTCTATCCCATGACGCACTGCACGGCCAACTACTTCATGGGCATCCCGAAACGGCAGCCCCTTACGCACCAGATAATCCGCCAAATCAGTCGCCGTAGCGAATCCTTGTTTAGCAGCGCGGTACATTGATTCTCGTTTGGGTTGCAGCGCCGGCACCATGTCGGCGAAAGCCCGCACGCAGTCCGACACGGTATCCACGGTATCAAAAAGTGGCTCCTTATCTTCTTGATTATCCCGATTATAAGCCAGCGGTTGACCTTTCATTAGTGTCAATAACGCCATCAAATGGCCAGTCACTCGCCCCCCCTTACCGCGCACCAACTCAGGTATATCAGGATTTTTCTTCTGCGGCATGATGGAGGAGCCGGTGCAAAACCGGTCCGGTAATTCGATAAAATTGAAGGCAGCTGACGCCCATAAAATCAATTCTTCAGCCCAACGCGACAAATGTGTCATCAGTAGCGCCGAAGCGGCCACAAACTCAATCGCGAAATCCCGGTCGCTAACCGCATCCAGGGAATTCTCAGTCGGCGCGGCAAAGCCGAGTAGCTCAGCCGTATACCGACGATCCACTGGATAGCTAGTGCCAGCCAAGGCAGCCGACCCCAACGGCATGAGATTAACCCGCTTGCGACAATCCTGCAGACGTTCTGCATCGCGGCGTAGCATCTCAAACCAGGCTAACAAATGATGTCCCAGTGTTACCGGCTGAGCCACCTGCATATGGGTAAACCCCGGCATGATGGTCTTTGCTTCGCGTTCGGCCAGCGTCACAAGACCATGTTGCAAGCGGGTCAGTTCGCTTAAAATTGCGTCGATGGCTTCCCGTAGATAAAGCCGGATATCCGTCGCGACTTGGTCATTACGGGATCGCCCAGTATGTAGGCGTTTGCCGGCATCACCGATGCGTTCGATCAGACGTGCTTCGATATTCATATGCACATCTTCCAAGGCCGCAGACCAAGGAAACTCACCCCGTTCGATTTCGCCACGAATCGCTTCTAAGCCGTTTATGATGGCGTGGTGATCGGCGTCGCTCAACAGCCCCACTTTAGCCAGCATGGTGGCGTGAGCGATAGAACCTTGGATATCCTGTTTATACAAGCGTCGGTCGAAATCCACGGAGGCGCTAAACGCCTTGACGAAATCGTCCGTGCTCTCAGTAAACCGTCCACCCCATGTTTTGTTGGTCTGCGAATCATTCATATGTGTATTGTCGGCGGAAAAAACGGGAATTGTACTGTATCTTTAGTAGCACGTGCTGCCCACCTTATCATCCAAGCGAAACCACCACAGAATTGCTGAATGTGTTACTGATCCAAACATGAGCCTTGATACCCTGCGCATAGCCACCCGCAAAAGTCCGCTGGCACTCTGGCAAGCCAAGCATGTCGCCCGCTGCTTACAGCGACATCACCCGCTGCTACAGGTCAAACTGGTCAAGATCAGCACCCGAGGAGACAAAATTCTCGACAGCCCGCTGGCTAAAGTGGGAGGTAAGGGTTTATTCGTTAAGGAACTAGAGCAAGGGCTATTAGCCCGAGATGCCGATATTGCGGTACATTCTATGAAGGATGTACCCGTCGAATATCCCGACGGTTTGGACTTGCCGGTCATCTTAAACCGCGAAGACCCACGCGATGCGTTGATTCGCCCACGCGACGCTGGAACAGAACCGCTACCTCTCAACGCTCGGGTAGGGACTTCCAGTCTACGCAGACAATGCCAATTGGTCGCCCGTCATCCTGGGTGGCACATCCTCACGCTACGCGGCAACGTCAACACTCGGTTGGCTAAACTTGATGCCGGTGAGTACGACGCCATCATTCTCGCGGCAGCAGGGTTGAAACGCTTGGGGTTGGATTCTCGAATCAGTGCCTATCTGGAACCGGAAATCAGTTTACCCGCTATCGGCCAAGGCGCTATCGGGATTGAATGCCGGGCGATGGATGTTCGTGTTCTTAGCTATATTAAGCCATTGAATGACCATGCCACGCAGATTTGTCTTACCGCTGAACGCGCATTGAACAAGCAGTTGCAAGGGGGGTGTCAAGTCCCCATCGGTGGTTATGCCACGCTGACTGACGGACAGGTGTTTCTTCGCGGTTTAGTCGGTGATCCGGTCAGCGCAAACCTCGTAATGGGTGAACGAATAGGCCCTAGCAGGGCTGCCGAGCAATTGGGCATTGACTTGGCCGATGAATTGTTAGCGAAAGGAGCCGACACTATTCTGCGCCGGGTTTATGCGACCTTATCTTGACTCCGCACCCATGCTGGCGTCGACAAACCCAAGCTTACCGCTCAAACATACCGGTATTGTCGTTACCCGCCCGGCACAGCAGGCGGACACGCTGTGCCGGTTGATCGAAGCGCAGGGCGGCACAGCAATTCGTTTTCCCACCTTGGAAATCGGCCCCCCGCAGCATTTACAGCCGGTATTCGCGCTGATCGAACAACTCGACTCATATGACTGGGCGATTTTCGTCAGTGCTAATGCGGTACATTGGGGACTACGTTGGATTCAAGAACAGCGGACCTTGCCACCGCAACTCCAGCGCATCGCCATCGGTCGAGCCACAGCGAGGGCGCTGGATGAGCATGGGGTGCCTGCCCATGTCGTGCCGACTTGCTTTACCAGCGAGTCCTTATTGGCACTACCTGCACTGCAGGCAGTAACTGGCCTGCGTATCATCATTTTTCGCGGCGAAGGCGGCCGCGACCTGCTGGGCACTACATTACGACAACGGGGAGCCTGTATCGACTACGCTGAGGTCTATCGGCGTAATCTTCCGGTCGTTGCCCCTGATGATTTACTACAATCCTGGCAGCACGGCGAAATCCAGGCTGTTATTATTACCAGCAACGAAAGCTTACAAAATCTCTTTGCGCTGGTCGGCACAGTCGGGCAACAATGGTTGTTAGATACGCCTTTGATTGTGATCAGCAAACGTGCTCAGCGCTTAGCGCAGGAGCTGGGTTTTAGGCGACCTCCCCGACTGGCGGAGGAAGCGAGCGACAAAGCCATCGTCCAGGCACTGCTGCAGATGGTGTCGGATCCGAATCAATGACCTATGGGGACCCGTTATGACGGATAACAATCAGCAAGAGCCACTCAACCCACCTACACCAGCTGACGGGGGACCGTCTCCAGGCACCGCAGTAGTCACTGAAGAGATCAAATCGGCCAGCCCACCAGCCACTAGTTCCAGCGGCGGCAAGGGGTTAGCGAGTTTTGCGCTGTTGCTCGCCTTGGGCGCTGCCGGCGGCAGTGGCTATTTGTGGTATCAATGGGAGCAGGACAAACAGTCTCAAGAAGCGCGGTTGAAAGAGGCTTTTGACGAAGTCGTGGCGCAACGAGCAGCCGATTTCACCGGTCTGCAGGAAAAATTGCAGGCGCACCAGAGTAAAACTGAGGAACTGGCTAATAAGACCCAGGCGCTGAGCGATCAAGACAATCTGCACCAAAAGGACGCCCAAAGCCTGCGTGGCGGGATTACTTCGCTACAAAATGAAATCAAAAGTCTGCAGGGCGACATCACCACAATTAAGGGCGAAGTGGAAATCCATAAGGGTGGTGTGGATATCCAGAAAACCGATACCCAAAACCTGATCGCCCACGTCCGCAGCCTACAGACCGATATTCAGAACTTACAGGATGAGTCCCAGGCGTTGAAAACGGCGATGGAAACCGAAAAGGGCGACACCCAAATCACCAAAACGGCGACCAAAGCGCTACAAGACCAGACTCAAGCACTCACCGGCAACCTCCAAGCCCTTCAGGATAAGCTAGCCGAAGCGGTTAGGGAGCGAAAAAAGAACCTAGCGGATATAGACAACCGCATCCAAAACGTGCAATTGGCGCAACGCAATCTATTGACCACGCTGGACAATGTGAAAGCGGTTGCCGGCGGTGGTGGTGATTTAAATGCATTCACTCTGTCCGAGGTTGAGTACCTGCTGCATTTGGCCGAGGACAAGTTAAAGCTGCAACAAGACATCAAAAGCGCTCTCGAAACATTGCAGATTGCCAAAGCCCGGTTAGCAACCGTCGAAGAAACGGCTTTTGCCAACATCCGCAACATGCTGGACGACAACATTGCCAGTCTCAAAGGTGCGATTCTGAGCGTGCCCGATCGATCGGCATTGGCGCACAAAATCGTCGAGATGGAACAGCGTCTGCCGAATTTACCCCTGCGTACGGACGTGCAGTTAGCTGAACTCAAAGAGAAAGTTCGCCCCAAACTGGCCGAGAGCGATGCCGCGAATGCCAATGAAAACTGGCTGGAGCAATTCGGTGATGTGGCCTGGAAGCAATTCAAGGACATTGTCACGATTCGTCGCGAACGCAGCAGTGGCCCACCCTTAGTCGCCATTGAAGAAGAGTTTTTCCTGTATCAGAACCTGAGGCTGGAACTGGAAGCCATGCGGATGTCCCTGCTAGCCGGTGATGCCACCAGTTTCGAAGATGCGGCCAAGATTGCGAATGACTGGATGGAGACCTATTTCGATACCAGCAACGAGGCAGTTTCTGCGTTTTTGGCCGAACTGAAGACCCTTCGCAGCATTAAATTCAATCCTTACGTCCCCGATATCGCCAACACCTTGCGTGCATTCTTAGAAGTCATGGAACGCCGTCAGCCGATACTATCCACTAACGCGCCTGCAGCGGGCACGGATATGAGCGGGGAGGCTGCGCAATGAAGCTGCTCATCACCATTATCTTTGCTCTATTCGCTGCAGCCGGTATAGGTCTAATACTGCGCGAAGACCCCGGCTATACCTTAATCAGCATGGGAACTTGGACCATAGAGACCAGCGTCGCAGTCCTAGTCGTTTTCCTAGTCATTGCGTTCGTTGTTTTGTATTTCCTGGTCCGACTGATTTTAGGGATATTATTTGCCCCTAGCAGAGCCTTTACAGCTAACCGGCACTATCAAGTACGCCGCTCTTACCGCCTGTTGGCTAAGGGCTTAGGGGAATTAATTGAGGGCCGTTGGAAAGCTGCCGAGATAACCTTATTAAAGGGTGCAGAGCATAGCAAGGCGCCGGCTCTGCACTATGCCGGGGCAGCTCGGGCCGCACAGCAACTCAAAGAACCGTGGCGGCGCGATGGCTATCTGCACAAGGCAGAGGATTTGCCCGGCACGAACGGCCTAGTGGGTAAGCTTTCTCGGGCGGAAATGTTGTTGGAGAATCATGAGCCGGCAGCCGCGCGTTCCATAGTGCTTGCCCTTTACAAAGGTCCTAACCCGCACCACCCTCGGGTTCTAGAACTGTTGGCGCGCAGCAATGCGGATCTGGGTGAATGGCAGAAAGTGCGCGAATTGCTGCCGGACCTCGGCAAGTACGGCCCACTGACTGACACCGCTTATACACAACTTCAGTTACAAACCTACTCTGAATCACTTACTCATGTGGCGCATACCGGCACGCAGGAAGATTTGCAACGATTGTGGCGGGAAGTGCCTGAGCCGTTACGCACGGACGACACACTGCTATTGAGTTATGCCGGTTATCTGCGTGACCATCATGCCCCTCACGAAGCCGAAACCTTGCTGCGGGAAGCCTTAAACCAGCGCTGGAGCGATCCATTAGTGATCGGCTACGGTGAAATCGGTCGCGGCAACACTGCAGCGCAGCTGGCCACAGCTGAAGGGTGGTTAACCGAACATCCCCAGGATCCTTATCTGTTGTTGACCTGCGGACGGCTAGCCAGACGCAGCAATCAACCTGATAAAGCCCGTACCTATCTGGAGCAAAGTCTGAAAGCGTTAGTCAGCCCTGATGCCTATCAGGAACTCGGTGAGGTGTTGGAGGAGGCCAATGATCACGATGGAGCGCGGCAGTGCTACCATGCCGCCTTGCGTCTCTTGTCGGGTCGTTTGGAAGATAAGGAAGGTGCTGCTGTATTAGCAACTGGAGGGGAAAGCGCGCAAATAGCCTCGCCCGAGCCACCTTCCATCGCTAAGCCAACCGAGCAACCCTCGCTGGTACAAGATCCTCAACCTTCTGCGTCCTAAGGCGAACACGCCGCCGGCGCAAGCCATTTCCGAGCACTCAAGGATAAGCTTGCCCGCGCGGCGTTTCTTCGCTGTCAGGAGAAAAATCGAAGGAATCGTAGAACAAGAACTCTTCAGGTAGCCCCTGAGCAGTAAAGGCTAATTTGGCCGCGTCGATCATCGCGGGCGGGCCGCTCGCATAAACCTCATACGCACCGAGATCCGCATAATCGGCGATCACCGCTTCGTGTACCCAACCAACCCGTCCTTGCCAATCGTCGTCGGCGCTCGGTTCCGATAGCACCGGGGTATAGCGGAAATGCGGGTATTTCTCCAACCAAGCTTCAGGTAATTCATGTAGATACAAATCCTGTCGCGTCCGTGCTCCCCAATAGAGATGCATGGGACGGGTGGTTCCGACATGGAATGCGTGTTCCAAAATACTCTTGAGCGGCGCGAAACCGGTACCGCCACCCAGCATGATGATGGGCCGCTGCGAGTCTTCGCGCAGGAAAAACGTCCCCAACGGACCTTGGAAGCGCAATATAGCTCGCTCGCGCATCTGTTCGAACACGAATTGGGTGAATTCGCCGCCCTCAATGCGCCGCACATGGAGCTCCAAATATTCGTCGGCGTGGGGCGGATTGGCCAGTGAGAAATCGCGTCGACGACCATCTCGCAATAGAACCGAAATGTATTGTCCGGCCAGGAATTGCAGGCGTTCAGTAGTCGGCAATTTGAGATACAAACGCATCACATCCGAGGACAGCTGATGCATGCCGATCACCCGGCACGGCAAGGTTTTGACTTCGATGTCCCGGACAGCGTCGATCTCCCGCGCTTCAACGACTAGGTCACTCAAAGGACGGGCTTGGCAAAGCAGCGCCTTGCCGGCAGCTTGATCTTGGTCACTGAGGGCAGGGGGTGCCTCGCCATCTGGATAGGCGACTTGGCCGGATAACACCGTCGCCATACAGGTGCCACAGGTGCCGCTTCGGCAGCCATAAGGCAGGGCACAACCTTCTTCCCTTAGGGCCGCATCCAACACGGCTTCATTAGCTTCCTGCCAAAATTCACGGCCACTCGGTTTAATCGTAATTTTATGAGACATTGAAAAACACCATCATACGGTCTAACTAGACCAATCCAACACTTAGAAATAACCTTTGCGCTTGAGTTCAGCACCTTTCGCCTCAACAACGCAGTAGCAAAATCAGCCTTTCAAAGCCCTAATTGTGACCAAAGCTCATCGACCCGGGTTTTGACTGCATCGCTCATGGCGATAGGCTTGCCCCATTGACGTTGGGTTTCGCCCGGCCATTTGTGGGTGGCATCGAAACCGACTTTGGAGCCTAAACCCGCTACCGGCGAGGCAAAATCCAGGTAATCGATCGGCGTATTATCGATCATTACCAGATCTCGCGCCGGATCCATCCGCGTAGTGATTGCCCAAATCACATCCTTCCAGTTGCGAGCATTGACATCGTCATCCACCACGATTACGAACTTGGTATACATGAACTGGCGCAGGAAAGACCAGACGCCTAACATGACCCGCTTGGCGTGGCCGGGATATTGTTTTTTCAAGCTGACCACCGCCAAACGATAAGAACACCCTTCTGGTGGCAGATAAAAATCCGCGATCTCGGGAAACTGCTTTTGCAGAATGGGCACAAAGACTTCGTTTAGTGCCAAGCCCAGAATTGCCGGCTCATCGGGCGGACGACCAGTATAGGTGCTGTGATAAATGGGATTATTGCGATGGGTGATGCGTTCGACGGTGAACACCGGGAACGATTCCACTTCGTTGTAATAGCCGGTATGGTCACCAAACGGACCTTCCGGCGCAGTTTCGTCGGGCGCGATATGGCCTTCCAGCACGAACTCGGCGCTGGCGGGCACCTGTAGATCGCACCCCAAACATGCCGCTAATTCCGTTCTTGCACCGCGCAGCAACCCCGCAAAAGCGTATTCCGACAACGTATCCGGCACCGGCGTCACCGCACCCAGAATCGTCGCCGGATCCGCACCCAAGGCCACCGCAACAGGGAACGGCTCGCCGGGTCGCACCTGTTGCCACTCCCGAAAATCTAAAGCGCCACCGCGATGCGACAGCCAGCGCATGATGAGCTTGTTGCGACCGATCGGCTGTTGCCGGTAAATGCCCAGATTCTGCCGCGATTTATGCGGTCCGCGAGTAACCACCAAGCCCCAGGTAATCAGCGGTCCGGCGTCTTCCGGCCAACAGGTTTGAATCGGCAGACGGGACAGATCGACCTGCGCGCCTTCGATGACGTTTTCCTGACACGGGGGATGAGTGATCTTCTTGGGTGCCATATCCAGCACTTTTTTGAAGATCGGCAATTTCTGCCACGCATCGCGCATGCCGCGCGGCGGATCCGGCTCTTTTAGGAAAGCCAACAACTTGCCCACTTCCCGCAAGGCATCTACATCGTCTTCGCCCATACCCAAAGCCACCCGTTTCGGTGTACCGAACAGATTGCCCAACACGGGGATGGTATGGCCTTTAGGTTTTTCAAATAAAATGGCGGGACCTTCGGCGCGCAGGGTACGATCGCAGATTTCCGTCATTTCCAGATGCGGATCGACAGGAACACTAACCCGTTTTAACTCCCCGATGTGCTCCAATTGGGTGATGAAGTCACGCAAATCCCGGTATTTCATTCAACTTTAGCTGGCTTGTACACGTTGGATAATTGCCTGGATCAACTCTCTCTACTAGAGTATCAATGAGGATACTAGTCTGCTATTAGGGCTGAGCAGTCTATCACCATAAACGAGGAGACAAAATGAAAAGACGCGATTTCATCAAAACAGCCAGTGCTGGTGCTGCTGTCGGTGTTGCCGGTGCAACTGCCATCCCGGCCGTTGCCCAAGAAACCGCCAAATGGAAAATGGTCACCACTTGGCCGAAAAACTTTCCGGGATTGGGGACGGGTGCTGAGTTCTTGGCGAAGCTGGTTCAGGAAATGAGCGGTGGGAGAATAGAGGTCAAAGTGTATGGCGCGGGCGAACTCGTGCCACCATTCGAAAGCTTCGATGCGGTTTCGCGTGGTACCGCCGAGATGGGGCATGGCGCGGCCTATTATTGGAAAGGCAAATCCGAAGCAGCGCAGTTTTTTGCCGCGGTGCCATTCGGCTTTACCGCTCAGGAAATGAATGCTTGGCTGTAT
>JAZBPA010000429.1:0-4111 GCA_036351435.1 Candidatus Competibacteraceae bacterium | reverse complement strand
TTATTCTGGCAAACGCACTACGCGTCTACCGCTCGGTAAGGGTGGGGAATTTTACTTCGGCATTTTTGGGGAGTATTACATCAGCATTGACAGACCGCCCCAAGTTCAGACCAACCTGCTCGCTCAGGAGCATCCCCGCCCACGCCCGTGGCCGCTCTCCGGATGGGACTGGTTCTCGTCGATGGGGGCAAAACCGCCCGAGCTATCTTCCGTTCGTAATTTGCTCGGGCGTCGGCTCGACCGTCTCAGTGGCGGTCAGTGGCAGCTCCTGCGCCTCGCAGCCGCCGTAGCAACGCCGCAAGATGACTGGCCGGGAGATCGGCTGGTGTTGCTTGATGAACCGGGTAATCACCTCGATCACAACGTGCGAACCGACGCCATGAGGCTGATCGCTGGTGCAGCGCCGGGAACTACCCTCCTGCTGGCGAGCCATGACGTCGGTTTCGCGGACGCAATCGGCGCCGATAGCGTCCCATTGGCGACGCTATTGCCTAATGTTTGAGTTGCTTATCGTTCCTTTTCTGGCCGGATTCCTCATCACAGCCGTGCTCGCCCTGGCGGGTAATGGACTGTTACTTCGCGGCTCTACATGGCAGGCCCTGGCACTCAGTCAGTGGGCGGCCGTCGGCGGCGTGCTTGCCTCGATACTCGCTTGGCCGGCGTGGCCAGTCTCCTTCGCGCTCGGTGCTGCGGTTCTAGGGCTGTTGCAGCGCTGTTCCGATCGCGAGCGAATGCCGCTGGGCGTTTTCCTGGTGGGTCTAGCGGTAGTCACCCTGCTAGCTGCAAATCACTCGCGGGCTAGCCTCGCAGCCGCCCAATGGGCTGAGGGCCAGCTTTACTTCGCAGCCAGCGGCGATCTGATCGCAATCGCCGGCGTGACGGTGGTGGCACTCGGCATGCGGGCCACACTGAAGCGCGTCTGGTTGCACGCGCAGACTCATCCCGACGTTCCGGCGAATCAAGCACCCGGCATGTTCCAACACTGTTGTGAACTAGGCTGGCTGGTCGTGGCAATCGTGCTGGGCACCTTGACGCTCGGCGTGCCGGCAGCGCTCGCCACCCTGCTCTTCCCGGCGTGGACTGCCGCCTGGTTCGCAAGCGATCTCAAAGGTTTGCTGTATTGGACGCAAGTTCTGGCACTGAGCGGTTTCTTGGGCGCCTGGACCCTGGCGCTGGCCTTCGACCAGCCGTTTGCGCCTGTGCTCGTGCTTGTCAATCTGCTGGTCGCGGTCTGCGTCCGCTGGATCAGGGCGCTACACGGTGCCAGGTTCCACAATCCAAACTGAGTCGGGTCTCACCGCCATCGGAGCGCTACTGCTTGGGCGTTTGGCAGTTCTTGCAGATACCGTGCAGTTCGATCGTGGCTGTTCTCAACCTGAAGTCGTGGTTATTCGACCAGCCCTTGAGGCGTCTTGTGACAGTTGTATCAGTGAACTCGTCCACATGCCCACAACTGTCGCAGATCGCAAAGGCGATGACACCATTGTTATGTTCGTGCGGATGAGCGCAGGCAACGAAGGAATTGATGCTCTCCAGTCGGTGGACGAGGCCGTACCCAATCAGCTTTTCAAGTGCGCGATAAACCTGTGGTGGTGCCCGAAACCCCTCGTTGCGCAGTTGTTCGAGCAGCACATAGGCGCTTGCCGGACCTTCCCCATCGGAGAGTGCGTCCAGGACAAGCGATTGTTGTCTGGTTAGCTTCGGTGCGTGCGCCATAGTCTCGCTCCGTTCTTCAATTACTTGTTTTCCGAAGGCTGATTGCCATTCTTATTAGACCGACTGATTCGGAAAATGATTATACACATTGAACCGCGCCAGCAGGGTAAACAAGCTTTGGAGCTATTGTGATAATGTATCGAGGTTGTTAAATAGACCCAATTACCACTTGCTCACTGACAAAACTCGCCATGCACCCTGATACCAAACCATTGCAAGATCGGCGAAAAGCCCGCACCACCTTAAAAGGTCGTGCCGTCGACTCCGCTGCGTTACTTGCCATCCAGGAGTTGCTAGGCACCGAGCCACTTCGGCGCGACTTGTTAATCGAATATCTACATCGGATTCAGGATACCTTCGGTTATCTATCCGCCGCGCACTTAGCCGCATTGGCTGCTGAGATGCGATTATCGATGGCGGAAGTTTACGAGGTCGCCACTTTTTATCATCATTTTGACGTCATCAAGGAACAGGATCACCCTCCAGCCAGACTCACGGTGCGAGTGTGCGAGACATTGTCTTGCGCGATGGCCGGGGCATCAGACCTGCTAGCCAAGTTGCCAGCACTGCTGGGGAGTGAGGTTAGAGTGATACCGGCCCCATGTGTCGGGCGTTGCGAACAAGCGCCTGTAGCGGTAGTCAGCCGCAACGCCATTCCTCATGCAACACCGGAAAAAGTCGAAACAGCCGTGCGTGAGCAGGTCGTTGAAACACCAGTACCAGAATACGTTGACTATTCGCGTTATCAGGATCAGGGCGGTTATCAAACTTGGCTGGATCTTATAAAAGGTCGCAGTAGCTCCGAAGAAGCCATTGTCGCGCTTGAACATGCCGGTTTACGCGGTCTGGGCGGCGCCGGTTTTCCCGCCGGGCGCAAGTGGCGCATTGTCCGGGGCGAACCCGCACCGCGCCTACTGGCAGTCAATATCGACGAGGGCGAGCCAGGTACTTTCAAGGACCGCTGGTATTTGGAACGTGATCCTCACCGCTTTCTCGAAGGCATGCTCATCGCCGCAACAGTCGTGGGTATTTCGGAAATCTATATTTACTTGCGCGATGAGTACGCCCATTTCCGCGAACTCTTGGTTCGCGAACTGGCACGTTTACAGGCTGACCCGCCCGGACCCTTGCCGCCTATTGTCCTGAGACGCGGAGCCGGTGCCTACGTTTGCGGCGAAGAGTCAGCCATGATCGAATCACTCGAAGGCAAGCGTGGAGTGCCTCGATTAAGACCGCCTTACGTCGCGCAGGTCGGCTTATTTGGTCGCCCCACGCTGGAACATAACTTTGAAACACTCTACTGGGTGCGCGACATTTTGGAACGAGGCGGTGACTGGTTCGCCAGTCACGGTCGGCACGGTCGCAAGGGTTTGCGTAGCTTCTCGGTATCCGGGCGAGTCAACAAGCCAGGCGTTTATCTCGCCCCTGCTGGCATCACAGTCAGGGAGTTGATTGACGAATATGCCGGCGGGATGCCGTCGGGGCATGAACTCTATGGCTATCTGCCGGGTGGTGCATCCGGGGGCATTCTGCCCGCCGAGCTGGGTGATTTGCCGCTCGATTTCGATACCCTAAATGATTACGGTTGTTTCATCGGTTCCGCCGCCGTAATCGTGTTGTCCCAACAGGACAAGGCCACCGACGCGGCACGCAACATGATGCATTTCTTTGCTGAAGAATCCTGTGGTCAGTGTACGCCTTGCCGGGTGGGAACAGCCAAAGCTGTCGGATTGATGCACGCCGCGCAGTGGGATACGGCCTTATTGGAAGAACTGTCGCAAGCAATGGCGGATGCGTCTATCTGTGGGTTGGGTCAAGCTGCACCTAATGTTATCCGTTGTGTCGTCAAATATTTTCCTCACGAATTATCTTGAAGGTCCGCGAGATGCCAGAATCAGCCCGCCACCCAGCCGAACCAGAACCGATCCAATTTACTCTCAATGGCACCGCCATCTGTGCCAATCCGAACGAGACCATCCTGCAAGCGGCACAACGTAATGGCATTGAGATACCGCATCTGTGCTATCAGGAAGGACTCCGCCCTGACGGCAACTGCCGTGCCTGCGTAGTGGAAATTGAGGGCGAACGGGTATTAGCGCCATCCTGCTGCCGTTACCCGCAAGCCGACATGAAAGTGTCCAGCAGCAGTGACCGGGCCGTGCATTCTCAGAATATGGTTTTGGAACTGCTGCTATCCGATATGCCGGATGAGATCTACAAGCGGGATTCGGAACTGCACTACTGGACGCAACAGCGCGGTCTCAAACAGGCTCGCTTTCCCGCCCGCCAGCAACCCAAGACGGATGACTCGCATCCGGCCATGGCTGTTAATCTCGATGCCTGTATTCAGTGCACCCGCTGTGTGCGCGCCTGTCGTGAGGAGCAGGTCAACGAT
>JAZBPA010000428.1:0-2074 GCA_036351435.1 Candidatus Competibacteraceae bacterium | reverse complement strand
GGTCGATTGCTCGGTTTTCCACTCGTCTTGACCGTGCGCCGAATAGTCCACCCCACATAAATCCATCAATTGCTCGAAGGCGAATTCATCGCGCAGTGCGGTCAGCAACTCCAGCGCCTGCTGAGCGGGTATCTCCAGGGTGATTTCACCACGATCAAATTTGCCTTGTAACAAGGCATCGGGAAAGCGGGTGCGAAATTGCTCTAAACGATTTTCGGGTGAGGTATCCACAGATTCTGTTTATCAGCGAGCGATGGTATTAGTGCGCTTGATTTTGTTTTGCAGCTGCATGATGCCGTACAGCAACGCTTCGGCGGTCGGCGGACAACCCGGCACATAGATGTCCACCGGAACGATACGATCGCAACCGCGCACCACCGAGTAGGAATAATGATAATACCCACCGCCATTGGCGCAGGATCCCATGGAGATGACCCAGCGCGGCTCAGCCATTTGATCGTACACTTTGCGCAGCGCCGGGGCCATTTTATTCACCAAAGTACCGGCCACGATCATAACATCCGACTGCCGCGGACTGGGACGGAAAATGATCCCAAAGCGATCCAGATCATAGCGCGCCGCACCGGCATGCATCATCTCCACCGCGCAGCAGGCCAAGCCGAAGGTCATCGGCCACATCGAACCGGTGCGAGCCCAGTTGATCAACTCGTCGGCGGTGGTGGTCAATACATTCTTTTCGAGAATGCCTTCTATTCCCATTCCAACGCCCCCTTTTTCCACTCGTAGATGAAACCAATCACCAAAATACCCAAGAAGACTGCCATAGCGGTAAACCCGAATACGCCGATCTGGTCAAGCACAACGGCCCAAGGGAAGAGAAAAGCGATTTCCAGATCGAAGATAATGAATAAAATCGCCACGAGATAATAACGCACATCGAATTTCATCCGTGAATCCTCGAATGCCTCGAAACCGCATTCGTAGGGTGATAGCTTTTCGTCGTCCGGTTTATGTGGGCCTAGAGCAAATCCGAGGAGAATGGGGACGACCCCGACGAGAATCCCTACGATGATGAAAATCAATATCGGGAGATAGTTTTCCAGCATGATCGTACCTTACTTTTCGTCGGTGTCATGTTCAAATTTTTTGGTAACTCTTGCTAAGCTCCAGTGCCGTTTATCCTACGTCGGGCATTGATTAAATCAATGCGCTTACTTCGACCGCCGCAGGCCGGAGCGGTTCGCCATTATACATGACGATGGGTAATCAGCTTGTTCTGGTGGGCCGCATGAATCTAACCCGAGTGCGCCGCCAGCGACACCAATCACCACTCGGTATAATCACAGCATCGGCAGGCGGTTGCCGGTAAAGATACATCCAAGCCTTGCCCTGAGGAATGGTGATGCGTTCGCGGGTGTACTCGCGGGGATAATCCTCCAGTTCGTCCAAATGGCTCAGCAAACCCTCGTCCAACGCATAAAGCTCGCCGACAATAGCTGTACGCCCCTTGGTCACAACAGCCGGGTAAGGACCTAAATCCAACAGCGTGTATCGTGCCGCAGTACAGTGTTGCCCAAGCAGGGGAGCATCGCCTAGCCAATGATGATTAGCTTCTCCGCGTCGCAAGGTACCGTAGACGAACACGGCTTGGGTTAAAATACCCGCTGACTCGTTGTTTTCACTTTCTATACTTCCCATAAGCAGAACACCAAACTAATCAGAAAAACAGACGAAGAAGAGGCAGATGCATGACTAATTACACCACCGAGTCCATCCGTAACATTGCCTTGGTTGGCCACGGTTGGTCCGGCAAAACCAGTCTGGTTGAAGCGCTATTAGCGCACAGCGGGCGGATCGCCGAGGCCGGCAGCGTGGAAAAGGGTAACACGGTCTGTGATTTCGATCCGCAGGAGAAAAACCATCAGCATTCGCTGGACAGCGCATTGGTCAGCTTGGAGCATCAGGATACCCATATCAATCTCATTGATACACCGGGATTTCCCGATTTTATCGGCCAAGCGGTGGCGGTGTTGCCGGCAGTGGAAACCGCAGCCGTAGTGATTAACGCCCAGATGGGTATTGAGAACGTCACTCGGCGGATGATGGATCGGGC
>JAZBPA010000427.1:0-2988 GCA_036351435.1 Candidatus Competibacteraceae bacterium | reverse complement strand
GTCATAAGCAAGGCAGTCAAAGCAAAGTCAACAAAGGGAGCAAGAATCATATTAACATCCTGCGTGGCATGGCAAAGCTTATGAAGCGCGATTGGGCAAGGTTCCTTTGTCAGCACATCCGTACCATGCTGCGCAAACCGTTATTATGATACCTGACCCTATTTCCTCTATTTCTGTCGAAACAAGCTCTACGGATTATTGGGTCAATTGGCAAGAATACTTTGACTCAATACTTCACTGCGGGTAACACTCAATAACACTTTATCCGTTGGGACAGAGCCGATGATACTAGCAGTGCGTCATCACCACGAAAGAACCCATCCTCTCTTCGCACAAGTGAATGCCGAATCACTCGACGCTGATAAGGTACTGAAATTCACAGGTCAACCGTTCTTTAACACGTTCAGGGAGATGCTGGAAACACTCGTCGAACAAGACGACGATTACTTTCTTACCGTGGATGCGGACATGTTGATCACCGACAGTGAAACCGTCCGCAGTTATCTGACGACGGAGTACGATTACGTAGACTTTCACGTTGTTGACAAATTTCGCGGTATCCAGCAAGGCGTGCCGCACCTTTACTCAAAACGGATGCTCCATGCTATGGTCGAAGCGCGTCGAGACATCGCGCATGAACAGGAATTCATCAAACGCCCGGAGGGTTACACCAAGGGAGTGGCCTTGTATCGGAGCGGCTTTAAACCGCATATTGAGAAGCGAGCGGTGGCCCACCACGATTATGCCCAGTACCGCAGGGATGTATTCTATAAGTACCTTTATCGGGGTTGGAGAACGCAGCGCGAAGACGCGCAAACTTGGTTCGCCCGGTGGGAAGCGGAGCAGGATCTCGATTTTCAAGTCGCTAAAACAGCGATGGAATGGAGTTGGCAACACCCGCTGTCGGATTTTCCCCAGGGTATGACTAAAGACGGGGCTCGGACGTTGTTCGAGAATCTCGACTTGGCGGAAAAACCATCCCGTATTGAGCATTCGGAATTGCCGACCGCTATGCAGCGGACGCTGGAGCAATCCACTAAAATTCACCGGTAGTGATACGACAATTTTAGCGGGGAACCACTTTGAGCGGCACCGACTCGGCGGACAGACACTCAGCGTGGCGTGAGAAGGCCAAACACTGCGCCCCCATCTTGTTATATCACGCCAATTTCAGCGAACCGCCTGCTGATTTCGTCGATAATCTCCACAACGTGACTCCGGCAGTCATGCACCGCCAGCTGACCATGTTGAAAAAGCATTTTCAATTTGTGTTCGTCGACGAACTGGCGGAAAGCGGTTGCCGTCCGGGATTAGCAGCGGTTACGTTCGATGACGGTTATCTGACCGTGCTGGATGAAGCGCTGGAGGTGTTAACTGATCTCGAAATTCCCTGCACGTTGTTCATCAACGGGAGCACTTTTGAAAAGCGTATTTTCTGGCGTGACAAGGTCCGCTTTATCATTAATAACCAGCTCATCGAAGCCTGGAACCAGTTCACCGCTAATCAGTTCACTTTGCCTGAAAAATCATTCTATTACTCGACCAAAGATCCCGCCAATAACAGTAAAGTAGTTGATCAAGCGCTTGACCGATTTCTTGAGACGCAAAACATTTCAGCACAGACTTTCCGATACTGCCTGCATGAAGTAGCACAACTCAAGCCTCACCCACTTGTCGCCTACGGCAATCATAGTCACCATCATTATGTGCTGTCATCACTGAGCGATAGCGAGCAATACCAGGAAATACGCGCCACCGATGATTTATTGCGGGGCATTCCTCTGATTCAAAAAAGCGCCTTGTTTTCAATCCCATTCGGGAAGCCTCTGCACTTCAATGCAGGGACGTTAAGCTGTGGGCGGGAATTGGGCTATTCGGGTGTGCTGTTGAGCCGTAACCGATTGAATGTCTCCCCGCCCACTTGGCAAGAAGACATGCCCCTGTTGGAACGGTTTATGGCGCCGACAACCGATAGCTGGATAACGTATAGCGATTACACGGAACGGAAGTGACTTTTGGATGGTAGAATCGGCTTGCTGTAAATCCGGCATCATGCCATTCACCGATTATAAGGAACATAACCATGTCCCAAAAAAGTAGAAACCCTTTGGCTACCGCCCCTATTCTTCGCAAAGGAGGGGTGCATCAAAAAACCAATTCCGCACAGCGGAACAAGGCAAAACGTCAATTGAAAAAGGAGCTCGTTGCGGCCGGTTATCGACCGCAACGCAGTCATCTTTTATCAACCGTACACGAGTTTCGGTAACCAAGTCGCCAAGCCGGGCACTAGAGCTAGCAAGCCCAACATTACCAGCTGAATCACGATAAACGGCGCAACGCCGCGATAGATTTCGGTGGTTTTTACCGTATCTGGCGCTACCCCGCGTAAATAGAACAGCGAAAAACCAAACGGTGGGGTCAAGAAACTGGTCTGCAAATTAATCGCAATCATCACCCCCAGCCAGACCGGGTTTAAGTCCATTGCCAACAGCACCGGCCCCACGATGGGCACCACCACGAAAGTGATCTCGATAAAATCAAGCACGAAGCCCAACAAAAACATCACGATCATCACCACTAACACCGCGCCGAACACGCCGCCGGGCAGATTATGCAGAATCTCATGCACGGTGTCGTCGCCGCCGAATCCCCGAAAGACTAGCGAAAAAATCGACGCGCCGATAAAAATAAAAAACACCATGCAAGTGACTTGCACGGTGCCACGCATCACTTCTCGTAACCGTTCCAGGTTGAAATAACGCCGAGTCACTGCTAAGACAATCGCGCCGATAGCACCGACCGACGCCGCTTCAGTGGGCGTGGCCAATCCGCCCATGATTGATCCCAGCACCGCAACGATGAGCAATAGCGGCGGAATCAATACCAGTAATGCCCGGATGGCTAATTCCCGCTTATTCAGTTTCTGTCTTTCTTTCTCGGGAATAGCCGGACAGGTTTGCGGTTTCAGAATCGCCATGGCCACTAAAT
>JAZBPA010000426.1:0-10056 GCA_036351435.1 Candidatus Competibacteraceae bacterium | reverse complement strand
ATAGGATCGTTTGATTTCATCCTGTGTGGCGTCGCGTGCGACATCCATGGTCTCATAGTAATCTTTATATTCCATCAACCCTTACCGTGTGGTCGTGAAGATCAGTTCGCCCTGATCTGATTCGGTGTGGATGGTGTCATGCTCATAGGTCTTTGAACCTCAACTACTCTAAGCTTGTAAACCCTCCGCTCAAGGCCCGATGGCCTTCGACCGATCCTGGAGAGTACCAAAATCCGGTTGACCAAAAATCCGGCAGTCTCCACAGCAGCGCTCAGGGTATACTTTACCTAATACTTCTCAAAATGCCATCCACACCTATTCACCGGATTTTTGGCGCTCTCCGTTGAGGTTAGTTAACCGTGGGTAACAAATTCTCTAACAATTCCTAGCGAAGATAACGGCGCTTACATACAGCTGAGGTAAATGTCTTGAATCAAACTAAAAGAACCCAGAAAGTGAGTGAGCCTCACAAGCCATACCTTCGTTTCCTCCATTCAGAAGCACTCCGTAAAAAGACCCTCGAACTGCTGGATACGCTTGAGCAAGCCGAAGACCCGAAGCAATATCGTGATGAGCTGGGAGATTTAATCGTAGAATTAACCGATACCGGGATGGACTACTATTTCATCAAGCCGCTAGAGTTAGCCAAGGTAGGTTTTGTGACCCAACAGTCAGCAAAAATCGGCATAGCCGGCGCAGAAAGGGTGATAGGCTCGGTGATACGTAAAATCATCGGGGGTATGGATAAGGATCAGCTACTGATAATCTCCAGCTATATTCGGCAACTCATGCACTGAGCGTAGTTACGCCCTCCAGCATCTTTGCTAGGACTATGCCGTCTTTGGCGCATTGGGCGCAGTTTCCGGGACCGTTTTCCCAAAATACCCTTCTCAATCCAGCCTGCTCGCATTCATCCCACCAGTAAACGATCTCCGCTCTCATGGGTATGCCGGTTAACCGTGTTCTCCATATGCAGTGCTCGCGGCAAAGACCATTCACATTGAAAGGATCTGATCCAAACAGCTCAACAGCAGTAAGCCGGTTACGGGGGGAAGAATCACCGGTTCAGCTTAGTCAGCTTGACCCGGTCAAATCAGTTAGCAGCAGATGATAGGTGAACCGTTTGGCCTGGAGATGAGCTGCCAATAAATCATCTATATCTTTGATATATTGATTATTTTAAGGATTGGCATGGATGGTGTAATAAGTCTAGTCACGAACCAAAATTTAACCCAATACCGCGACTAGAACTAGGAGAACACCCATGACCATCAATCAAACCACCAAAGGCATCATCGGGCTTGTTTGTGGAGCCGCATCCCTGCTGAGCGGGGCTGATCTGGCCATCGCCGCATCCGACTACAAGGTCATCCGCGAACAACCGAGCATGGTCGGTGAGTGGGAAGACCATCAGCCCGGCTACTTAATCCGCTTCTATGTTCCCAAAGAGTATAATTCCAGCTACAAGACCGTGCTGCAGATGAATATCAGCAGCACCAACAAATCCCGGTACAACACGCTGTACCTCAACCCCGAATTTGTCCCAGGCGAATTCGAAGGGTGTGACTCGATCCATCAGGACCGGAACGAGAGTTCCCGCCTCGGGTCGCTGCCCTATGTCGAGCATGAGCATTGGGCAGTCCATCACCAAGTGGTCGACGGGAAATACCTGAAGCCTGGCAACAATTATTTGCTGGTCTGCGCCCGCAACGAGCAGGGCGAGACCTGGGGCGAACTAGACAACTTCTACCTCAAAGACATCGTACTGCACTATCGTGGATACGAGCCTGCCCCTGCGTTCTGCCCGGCAGTCTTTGAACCGGTCTGCGGTGCGGATGGCATGACCTACAACAACGCCTGTGAAGCTGACCAGTCGCAAGTTGAGATTGTCTACGAAGGGTCTTGCTCAGTCGAGTAAGCCGAGCCCTACCAAGACATCCCCAGAACCCCGCTTCGGCGGGGTTTTTTATTGCCTTACGATGGACCACATCCCTGTCGGCGGGTTTAGGGCCTTTTCCATTACAAGACATCTACGAGCATTATTTTGCCCGTCATTCGCGCACCCGCAGCCACGGCTGATAATCAACAGTTCGTCAATCTTGAGAGACCAGTGGCAAGGAAAAAAATTGACAAAATGCCCACGTAACTGCGGATATGGTTCCAACGCTGCCACTTTTGCTGGTATTCAGGCCATTCTCTCTGAGCTTCACTACTTGGTGTATTCGCTAGCCTATTATTGAGGGGAACATTAAACAGCATCGTTATCCCAAATGGTCCTACAAGGTAAGTTATTGCACCCAGGCACAACAAAGTGGGACCGGGTTCACCGATCTCATTGAAGGTTCCAAGCGCGATTACAGCACACAGGAGTGGTGTGCCGAAAAATAGGATGAAGAATAGGGGGTTCAAGATTGTCTTGTTGATACGCTGCATCGCGAACATTCCATGCTCTGCTGGCAAATCCGCCAAGGCTTTCATCACAAAATTCGAGAACGCGAAGAGCAAGCCCGTCACCAAACCTGCTCCAACTATTGAAACAACAATGAACACAGGAAGATATTCTTTCATCAATGGATCACTTGGCTACAGGAGGAAACAAACTCTATTTAGGTACACTGCAGAACGGATAACATGCCCACTTCAACGACGCCTGGGCGGATTTCTCACGTTTTAATCATGATGGTCCCTCAGGCAAATACCCTGTCGTGCTTCATTTTTCTTAAGGAGAAAACAGCATCTTAGGCTAAAGTGCGCCTTTTTGAGCAAAAGAGGACGCATCATGAACAGAATCCGCCCGTTTAGATTCGGCGTCATCGGATTGGCGCTTGCCATTTTCATTGTCGGATGCGATAAACCTGACCCGCAATCAACTCAACCGGAGCAACCGACCCAACCGGTACAGCCAGAACAGCCGACACAACCGGCTCAACCCACGCAACCAAAGCCCGATTCCACGGCTGCTGCCGAACACGGCACCTTACCCAAGACCGCCGGCAGTTTCAACACCGCTAAGAAATGGCTGTACGAAAAGGTGTATTACGATCACCGCCTGACCTTTTACTGTGGCTGCCAATACTCGGAAGGCCATCAGGTGGAGCTCTCAAGTTGTGGCGTAACTCCCCGCAAGAATGCTGACCGTGCGCAACGGATCGAAGCCGAGCACGTATTTCCTGCATCACAATTTGGAAATTTTCGTCAATGCTGGCGCGAGCCCGGCAAATTCCCGGACTGTGTGAACAAAAAGGGCAAGATACTATTGGGCCGAAAATGCTGCGAAAAGGTAGACCTGGTATTTGAGGCTGCTCATAACGATCTGCACAATTTGTTTCCCACTGTTGGGGAAGTGAACGGTGATCGATCAAACTTCAACTGGGGCATGATCCCAGGAGAGAAAAGATCTTACGGTGAATGCAATATAGAAGTGGACCCGAGTATCCGCCGTGCTGAACCTCCTGAAAGCGTCATGGGCGACATTGCCCGGACGATGTTCTATATGAGCGATACTTACGGATTCCGGCTTTCTCGGCAGGATCAGCAGCTCTATACGGCTTGGAATCGAATGGATCCGCCGGACGCCTGGGAAATCGAGAGAAATCGACGAATCGCGGCTATTCAGGGCCTTGGCAATAAATTCATAGAGGGGAATGCAGTTGTTTCCGGTAAAGCTGATGAGTCAGCCGGAACCATTCAGCCAGTAAAGCCAGCACCTCAGCCGGAGCCAAAGTCACAAGTGCAGAAAGGATTGGTATGTGGGAACAAGACTAAGTGCGGAGAGATGAAAAGCTGCGAGGAAGCCACATTCTATCTGAATCAGTGTGGACTGAGCCGGTTGGACCAGAACGGTGACGATGTACCGTGTGAAAGTCTGTGCCGATAAACGGATGATAGTGTAAAGAACCGGCTATCTCCTGGTTCTTTGCCTTATCACGTTTTAACGGCAGCAATGCTGATATAGCATATCTTGTCAAAATACAGTCTTAGGATAACATCGTGGACTATAGCACCAAAAAATATAAAGCGGATCCGGGCAATGACCCGCATGAGTGGGAAACCGAGAGATTCGTCGCTGATGCACATGCTAACCGGAAGGGTGAAGAATATCCGACGCCTGAAAGACTGCTTGAAAATTTGCCGGTGATATTGCGTGGCTTGTGTGATTACTCACTATCCGGGCAAGCTACAGCGCGCTGGACATCGCTAGAGCTCTGGCGTCGGTCATTGATGTGGTCGACAGCGTACAGATCAATAAGCCAACTCGGCATTGAATCGTTTGATTGCACTGGCTTCTGGGCAGCGATGGCTGATCATTAGGGCTGTCCTACATACAGCGCAATCTTGCCTACGGCATGTCCAGTTTGACTGAGTGCGTGCGCTTTTTCGATGTCTCGAAGAGCGAATTCAGCGCCAATTATCGGACGGATCTGCCCGGCGTCGACGAGCCCGGCAAGCTGCGTAAGAATGTGTGCGTTTGGCTCAATAAAAACAAAGGCACCCCGAACCCCCAGTGCCTTTGTTGTCTCATCGGGCGGTGGACTAACGATGGAAACAAGGACGCCATCGGGTTTTAATACAGACCAGGAGGATTCCTGTATTTCACCGCCAAGGGTATCGAAGACAACATCCATATCACTCACGGCCTCTGAGAACAGTTGTGTTTGATAATCGATAACCTCGTCAGCTCCTAGAGATTCTACAAGTGCCCGGTTCTTCCCTGAGGTGGTTGCAATGACGTACGCTCCGCGTGATTTTGCCAGCTGAATCGCGAGCGATCCGACACCGCCAGAACCGGCATGAATCAACACTTTCTGTCCCACTGCCAGTTGTGCTGATGTGAACAGCGACTCCCAGGCCGTGATGCCCGCCAAAGGCAAAGAGGCCGCCTCGACATGGGATAGCGTCTTCGGCTTGTGTGCGATTTCATCTTCCCGGATGGCCACATACTCAGCATAGGTGCCGTTGCGTTTAAGATCCGGGCGGGAGAAAACGGCGTCCCCGACCCTGAAGCAGGAAACTTCCGCGCCAACAGCCTCAACAACACCAGAAACATCCCAGCCCAAGGTGAGAGGCAGTGAATGGGCAATCATCTGCATCAAATACCCCTCCCTGATTTTCCAATCCACCGGATTGACCGAGGCGGCCACGACCCGAATCAAAACTTCATTTGACGTGATGACCGGCATGGGTGCATCTTCATATGCTAATACACTAGCGTTGCCATAGTCGTGAATTCTGACGGCTTTCATCTCATTCTCCTTCCAGTGTCTACTCTAACCGGCTCATTTGTCTGCCTGTCGATTGTGTACACCTAACCGCAGAGATTAATTGAGCGATGTGCTTATCGAGATCAGTTGAACAACCAGTGATGAATTAGTTTAACGTAACGCTAAAGCTCGTCAGCGGATTTGACGACGGGAAGGGGCGGCAAATACCTAGCGACCTATCGATGACTCAGCTGTTCCAATCCCGCGCTTGCCCCTGAAAGGAAATTACGGGGTCCTGACTTGGGTTACCGGCATGAGCTTCAACGATATAACTCCTGTCTCGATCATTGAACGGGTGCGTGGCGTTCGTAGTGGCCATTGGAAGGGCAGTCGTGCCGTCGGTCTGTGAAGCAGTGATGGGGTTCACATCCCGGTCGTTGAAGGGCTCGGCCAGTGCGACTGTATTCATACCCAAACCAGTGGATAATACAAAAAAGGTTGCAGCGACTTTTTTCATGGTGTGAACCCTTCGATGGCATTAAACCGTATAAGGTGGTTAACGATTTATGGCCTTATCCTACTCAAAACGCTGTGAAGAGGATGTAAAAGCGTCGTGAAGGGTGCGTGAATGTGCCCTGGAAATCAGTCGCTGAACGTAACGTGAGGAAAATGAACGATGGCAGTTTGGGCCTATGAATGTCGCCGTTGCGGTAACGAAGCAACAGTTTGGTATGTCTCGGAGATGGCGGTCGCGGAATTTCCCGAAAATGTGCGTATCGTGGGAGTTAAAGTCGGCTCGCGCTGGCTCTGTGCTGTACTTGATCGGAGCCAACGGGTGTCGGTAGAGGGAATGCTAGTTCGTGAGGTGATCCCAACTGATGCAGCCACCTGCGCTGACTGCGTGGACCAATGATCTTTCATTACCGAAGGCTCGCTTGGCCGAGGATTGCCTGGTTGGTGTTGGCGCTGGCGTTCATGGGATCAACGCTTGCTGGTACGGCGCTCAGCCGAGCAGGGAGTCAGGCGATGACGGATGGGCCGGTCACTGTCAGCAAACTTTCTGAGCATATTTCCCGGCTGGCAAGCGACTACCGGGTGGTCATTATCGGGGAGCGTCACCGTTACGTTGAAAGCACGAATCTGGTGTACGAATTGGCCGATGCGCTCACTGCCAACGGCGAGTGCATTACCGTTGCCCTTGAGATCGCCAGTGATCAGGCTGAGGTCCTTGATTCCGCGGTGAGTGGGTTGCTACCGGTATCAACCGTCCAGATTCACCCGATTATCGACAGTCCGCACTTTCGAGAACTTATTGAGAACATTCACGGTTTGGTTGATAGCGGTCGATGTTTGTCCGCAGCAGCTGTGGACGCACCCGCAGGTGCCGATATTCGCCGGGATCAGTGGATATCTGAACGCATTGCAGACCTTGCAACCAACCAGCGTGTATTGGCTCTCCTGGGCAATCTCCACGCTATGAAGTGGACCCGGTGGACCCACGGTAACGATGATCCACACGCCGCTGAAATCTTAGAGCAGCGAGATATCCGGGTATTGTCAATAATGCAAGATTGGCTTGGTGACTGCGACTCACGGATCGGTCAATACATCAACATTGAAAGCCCGGCCGCTATTGCGACCGTAAAGAACATTATCAGCATTGCAGCGGTCCACAATCCTCCTGACTTTAGTTTGATCGCTGATGGCGTCGTGAATTGGAGATGCGCCAACGCTTAACCACCGGAACCGCGCTTACGCAGTCTCACTTATAATCACAGCAAATTCGGTACGCAATAGGGAATGTCGTGAACTACCCTCGTAAAAAACAAGTAGCGGACCCGGGCAATGACCCGGACGCCTGGGAAACCGAAAAATTCGTGGCTGATGCTCATGCCAACCGAGAAGGTGAGGACTATCCGACCCCCGAGAGACTGCTTGAAAATTTGCCGGTGATATTGCGTGGCTTGTGTGACTACACACTATCCGGGCAAGCCACAGCGCTGGACATCGCCAGGGCACTGGCCTCGGTCATCGATGTGGTCGAGAACGTTCAGATCGATAAGCCAACTCGGCATTGAATCGTTACCGCCATCTCATTTTCGTTTTGCTCTATGCTGTTTTGTCTGCATGTGGCGAAATGGAGCCAGAGATTCCGCCCGTACTGATCGAGCTTCACAAAAGTGCGGAGGCCGGGAATGCCAACGCACAGCTGGAGTTGGGGATACGTTATGCCACGGTCAATAGAGTGACGACCTATGAATTGACCGCCCTATTCTGGATCAGTCAGGCTGCTGCCCAGGGTTACGCCACTGCTCAATACGAATTGGGCAGTTACTATACGCTGGAGTCATCACGCGATGATGAAAAAGCGATCAAGTGGCTTCGCTCAGCGGCGGAACAAGGCCATGCACCAGCGCAGTTCAGCTTGGGTGCATTGTATGTCGTCGGCCGAGGCGTACCGGCCGATCCCAAGACGGCTTACACCTGGCTGTGTCTGGTTGCGGATCAGGGCGATGTGGAGGCGATGCTAGTGCGGACTGACATCGCCAACCGGATGGCAGAACCTGAGCTATCGCGCGAAATATGCTTCCTCACCGTGACGGGCCGAAAGCGGCCTTGCTCAATAACAGGGCCGCAAACAGTTCTCCGCCTGTGGCAACCAAATTATTATTACTACTGGGCAGCGATCCGAAATTATATTCCACACTTGCCGAGCTAGTCAGGAATGAGTGTGAACGGGAAAGTTCCGGAACCGTTGCCCCTGCCGACAAAATCAAAGGTTGCGTTGACCTTGAGATTACGTTGTCCTGTCTCGGCGGCTTGGTCCGATTTCAGCACAACTCGCTTTTCAACCGTTGCTCCGGGGTCCAAGCTAGGTACTGCGGTATCGCCACCTATTACCTCAATATCATTGAGCCCAAGGTCATATTGCAACGAAATATTACTTAACGCCACATCAAAATTGTTCGTCAAGCTAAACAGTACTATGGCTGTTTCTTCCTGTTGAAATTGTTGCTCACTTACGAATTTGAAATTGGATATATCAAGCATTCTGCTATCTCCAGTGAGTTTAATAAGAAAAATCTATAGGTGAGCCCCAGGTATCATTTTTGCGACCGGGCAAAAGGGACCAATCACTATCCGTGAAGCTCACTCCATATGCGGTAATTAGCAGCCTGCAGATGCAACCTTTGAAAAAAATCTCATCATCCAGTGTAGCGCCTTGGGCCTCCACATGATTAAGGTCAAATGGTGTCGCCGTTTGCAAGGGGCTCACGAAACAGCAATTCTCATTATGGCTTCTCTCACCACAATTGATGGTAGGTTTTCGCCGTACGGCCACAACAGGTTGACGAAAAATAGCCAAACTGAGAATTGCTGCTCACGAAATGCTGTTCTGGAGGTATCAAGACGAATATCAACGTTCCCATGAGCTTTACCTGGGCTATCTCGCGAAATATGCTTCCTCACCGTGACGGGCTGTTAGCGGCCCTGTTATTGAGGAAAGCCGCTAACGATTCTTCCCTTATGGCAACCACATTTCGATCATCACCGGGCAATGATCCGAGATTTTATCCCACGCGGGTTTATCGGCTTGGCGATAGGTGACATGCCGGAAAGATGAACGATCCACGAACCGCGTGGCGCGTTTGTCCAATACGATGTGATCGATAAAATCGGGGTACTTGTTATCCCGACAACTAATCGGCATGTTCTCCGTTACAGCCAGCAGGTCGGCGTTGGTAGGCTCACCATCATCAAGGTCCTGCCAAATGACATCGCCTGCGATATTGAACCGCCGATTAAAGTCACCGAGCACTATAAAAGGATGCGGACCCTCGGCAGCCGCATCGATCCAGTCCTCCAGCTCTTTGGCCTGGCCGAATAACCGCTGGCACACCGACCCACTGCCACCTGAAAAGCAGCCGCTTTTCAAGTGCACGCTCATGAGCTGAAGCGTGATACCCTGATGGGTAAGATCAATGCGGGTCCCGTACCGGAGCCGGCCATCGCTAGCGATATCCAGATCCTGAAA
This sequence comes from Candidatus Competibacteraceae bacterium, assembly GCA_036351435.1. Taxonomy (GTDB): domain Bacteria; phylum Pseudomonadota; class Gammaproteobacteria; order Competibacterales; family Competibacteraceae; genus JAAUQA01. Next base: position 819 of record JAZBPA010000426.1, on the reverse strand, counting down.
ATCCGGTTTTGGTTGCACATCCAGTCCCTTCTTGTAGGCAAAACCAGTGTTTTGTCGCCCGCTCATAAAATCGGGTTTGGGTCGCTGCGAGACCACTACATCATAGACATCGTTATCCACTATTCGCTTAAGCGCGGCTTCGCCATCGACTTCCTGGACGGCCAAAATATCGGGATCGAAAAGGCGCACATAGCAACGGATGCGTGCATAGTCGGCCGCCACGCGAGCAACAGACGGATCATTACCCGTATAGGTGGTACCTCCGTCTTCGGCATGGAGATTTTCAATGTTCCAGGTCGCGATGCGCAGTCGACCGCTGGGATGTGGCTCCGGTGAACCTTTGGGAGGACACCAGACGGGAGTATTCGATGGTGCTGGGCTGGTCACGACCGTATCGATGTAACGCTGAGTAATCCAACCTGAGGTTTGGACTCCACCGACTCGTTCGCCCAGGATTTCAATCCATCCTGTGTCTGAATCGATGGCCAGGACTTCAGCGGACGTTCCGCCGGCAAAACGGAACGGAACTTGGCTGTTCCCTGGTGCTGGATGGGCTGGGATGTGGATATCGCGTTCGATTAGGCGAACGGTGTCGCCTACGGTAATGTCTTGAGGGAAGACGGGTGCGCTGAAGCTCACTAGAAAAACAAAGATGGCAAGAAGACGTAGCATGACGAATACCTCCTGGGAACGGTAATCCGTCTAAGCCTACATCATGGTAGATGACACAAGTATTTAGGTCCTTCGTGTCCAACGACCTAAATGACGAGGTTACAACAGCTTTTTAGGGTTAGAGCAACGGTGTAACAGACATTCTGT
>JAZBPA010000425.1:0-4378 GCA_036351435.1 Candidatus Competibacteraceae bacterium | reverse complement strand
TTTATTATGACGCTGCCATCCCGTTTGGACCACCTTGCCCGAGGTTATGTTATTGAATACGAAAACTTATCACCCACTTAGTGCTTCTCAACCCCGTCGCCGTCTGCTGGCAATCCTAATTAGTCAAGCACTGGGCGCTGGTGCCTTTACCAGCGCTCAAGCCGATACCATTACTGTGCCGTGCAATGTTGACGCGCTAATCAACGCCATCGACTTCGCCAACGGCAACGGCCAGGCCGATGTCATCAACCTGAACAGTAACTGCACCTACACCCTTACCGCAATCCACAACACCACGGATGGCAATAACGGCCTACCGTCGATTACTTCAACTATCACCATCAACGGTAATGGCGCGACGATCGAACGCAGCATAACAGGGTACACGACTGGTTTACCCAACGATTTCCGGCTGCTGCACATTGCCGAGAACGGCAATTTAACCCTGAATCAGTTGACCTTGACCGGTGGATTAGCGCTTGCGCCTGTTTCTTTGGATTATGTTTTTGGAACAGGCGGCGGTCTTTTTAACCGCGGCAAAGTAAGCCTGACCAACAGCACCCTTTCCGGCAATTCAGCGGCGAACTTTGGCGGCGGGTTTTTTAACTACAGCAGCGGTTCGGTCGGCGTGACCAACAGCACCTTGTCCGGGAATTCTGCAGCGGATTACGGCGGCGGGTTTATTAACGTCGGCACAATGAGTCTGACCAGCAGCACCCTATCGGGCAATTCGGCGAACTTTGGCGGCGGGTTTTATAATGGTGATGGCGGCACGGTCAGCGTGACCAACAGTACCCTGTCCGGGAATTCGGCGGACTTTGGCGGCGGGTTTTCAAACTTCGGCACAATGAGTCTGACCAGCAGCACCCTGTCCGGGAATTCGGCGGAGGATGACGGTGGCGGTTTTTTTAACGCAAGCAGCGGCGCCGTTAGCCTGACCAATAGTACCCTGTCCAGCAATTTAGCGAACAGCGGCGGCGGGTTTGCTAACGGCAACAATGGCACTGTCAGCATGACTGACAGCACCCTGTCCGATAATACGGCTTTCGGTATTGGCGGCGGGTTCTCCAACGACGAAGCCGGAACGGTCAGCGTGACCAACAGCACCCTTTCCAGCAATGTAGCATCTGTCGGCGGGGGGATATTTAACGACGGCACAGCCAGTCTCAGCAACGGCACCTTATCGGACAATTTTGCGGGGTACGACTCCGGCGGTGGGTTATTTAATCAGTCCGGAGGCACGTTCAATTTAACCAATTCGATCATCGCCAATAGTACAGGCACCACCAGCGCAGTCACCGATTGTCAAGGTACACTAACGGTCAATCTACAAAACCTCATTGAAGACGGCAGCTGTAGTCCAGCCTTCAGCGGCGACCCCAATCTCGGCCCGCTAACCGATAATGGCGGTCCCACCGAAACCCATGCCCTGCTGGTCGGCAGCACCGCCATCAACACTGGCTTAAACTGCGCCGGGCCGCCGGTCAACGGCTTGGACCAACGCGGTTTTACACGAGATGCGCTATGCGACATCGGCGCTTTCGAATTCAATGCGTTGCCGTCAGGCGACAACATCGGCGTACAGCGCGGTGGGCAATGGTTCCTCGACCGCAACGGCAACGGCCAATGGGACGGCTGTAACGTAGACGCCTGTTACGTATTCGGCACAGCGGGCGACCGACCGGTCGCCGGAGACTGGGACGGCGACGGCTTCGCCACCATCGGCATGTTACGCAACGGCCAATGGTTCCTGGACAACGGCAATGGCGCCTGGGACGGCTGCGGCAACTTCCCCACCCAAGACGTCTGTATCAGTTTTGGCGGTGCGGGGGATCAACCGGTCGCGGGCGACTGGGACAACGACGGCATCACCGAAATCGGCGTATTCCGCAATGGCCAATGGTTTCTCGACAACGGCAATGGGGCTTGGGACGGTTGCGGTGCATTCCCCACTCAAGACCGCTGTCTCAGCTTCGGCAATCCCGGCGATCAACCCATCGCCGGTGATTGGGACAATGACGGCGTCACTGAAATCGGCGTGCGACGCGGTAGCAACTGGTTCCTCGACAACGGTAACGGGGTGTTGGACAGTTGTGGTGCTGCGCCTAACCAAGACGTTTGTATCAGCGGGTTTGGTATTGCTATCGACCAACCGATTGCCGGCGACTGGAACGGCGACGGCTTTGCCGGCATCGGGGTTAAGCGCAACAGCGACTGGTATCTAGACCGCAATGCCAATGACCAATGGGATGGTTGTACCACGGATAGTTGCTTGTTTGGCTGGGGTGTGCCGGAGGATAAGCCGATTAGCGGTCGGTGGAAGCCTTAATCATGGACTGCTAACCCTAATGCGCTTTTTCAACACCGCAGGTCCGGTCAAACCAGACCTGCATTACTGCCTACCGCCTTTGGAACGGTTCGATTTGGATGAATTGCTGCGCTTAATCGAACAGCAAAAATATTTCGTTCTACACGCCCCTAGGCAGACCGGCAAAACCTCCTGCTTATTGGCGTTGATGGATTATTTGAACACGGACGGACATTACCGCTGCATTTACACCAATGTGGAAGTCGGCCAAGCGGCGCGGGAAAATGTCCCCGCCGCGATGGGCGCGATACTCAGTGAACTCAGCTTGTGGGCTAAAACGATAGCGCAAGATGATTATATCGAAACCCATTGGCAGCCCGCTGTTGCGGGCAATCCTTACAACGCCTTGGCAGAACTGCTCACCGGCTGGGCCGCACAGGACAACCGACCGCTAGTGCTGCTCATCGATGAAATCGATAGTTTAATCGGTGATACGCTGATTGCCGTATTACGCCAACTCAGAGCCGGTTACGCCCGTCGCCCGCATCACTTCCCCCACAGCGTCATCCTCTGCGGGGTGCGCGATGTCCGCGACTACCGCATTCACTCCAGCGCAGAGAAAACCATCATCACCGGCGGCAGTGCGTTCAATATCAAAGCCAAATCGTTGCGGTTGGGTAATTTCGCTTGTGCGGAAGTCGAAGCGCTATACCGTCAACACACGGAAGAAACCGGACAGGTATTTACCCCAGAAGCACTGGCACGAGTTTGGGAGTTGACCGAAGGTCAGCCCTGGCTGGTCAATGCTTTGGGCTATGAAGTTTGCTTTGACATGAAAGCCAATCGAGATCGAAGCCGACCTATTACGTTAGAACACATTAACGAGGCCAAAGAGAACCTAATCCTGCGTCGGGAAACCCATCTGGACCAACTGACCGACAAACTCCAAGAAGAGCGGGTCCGGCGAGTGATTGAGCCGCTCTTGGCGGGTACCCAACTAGCTGAAGAGTTCCTTCCCGACGATGTCAGTTATGCAGTGGATTTAGGACTGATCAAGCAGGAGGTTGGCGGTGTCATCCGTATCGCGAATTTGCTCTATCAAGAAGTTATTCCGCGTGAGTTAGGTTGGACCATCCAATCCGGGATGTCGCAACAAACCGCCTGGTATGTGGACCCTGACGGGCGCTTGAATTTGCCAAAACTACTGGCCGCCTTCCAAGAATTCTTCCGTGAACATGCCGAACACTGGGTGGAACGGTTCCAGTACAAAGAAGCCGGACCGCAGTTACTATTGCAAGCCTTTCTGCAACGAGTCGTTAATGGTGGCGGACGCATCGAACGGGAATACGGCTTGGGCCGAATGCGCACCGATTTGCTAGTGATCTGGTTCTATCCTGGTGGGACCCAAAAGGCCGTGATCGAACTTAAACTCCTGCACAAAAGTTTGCAACAAACATTGGCAACCGGTCTGAAGCAAACTTGGGAGTATCTGGACCGTTGCGGAGCCACGGAAAGCCATCTAGTGATCTTCGACCGCACCCCCGGCAAAGCCTGGGAAGACAAACTGTTTCAGAGCCAAGAAATGTTCAATAACCAGCCCATTACCGTGTGGGGGATGTAACTCAGTTAGAAATTGCTCAGGATTGCTAAACTCGGGGCAATGTCCAACGCGTTGGTTACACCGCTCCAGCCCTCCACAACCTAACAGGGACTATAAGGTATTCAATATGACGACTTATCACCCCCATAGTGCTTCTAAACCGCAGCGCCGGTTGCTGGCAATCCTGATCAGTCAAGCGCTTGGCGTTGGTGCCTTTAACAGCGTTCAAGCCGATACCATTAATGTGCCGTGCGATGTGAACGCGCTGATCAACGCCATCGACACAGCCAATGGCAACGGTCAAGCCGATGTCATCAACCTCGACGGTGACTGCACCTATACACTCACGGAAATCAACAACACTACTGACGACGGCAACAACGGTTTACCGTCCATTACCTCGACAGTCACTATCAATGGCAACGACGCGACGATTGAACGCAGCAGTGAGCCGGATATACCTAAATTCC
>JAZBPA010000424.1:0-3683 GCA_036351435.1 Candidatus Competibacteraceae bacterium | reverse complement strand
TGATTAATCCACCAACCACCAGCAAATATTGTTATTGGGTCAATACTGAGGACGCGCCTACCCATGAACACTGGTTTGCGGATGCGCAGCGTTATGAGGGATCTTGGTGGTTAGACTGGATCGATTGGTTGAGCCAACGAGCGGGAGATAAGGTGCCCGCGAGGATTCCCGGTGACGGTCGTCTACCGGTTATTGAAAACGCGCCGGGATCTTATGTGCGGATACGAATGAAATAATCAGTCGCCTTGCCCTGATCAATCGACCTACAGAAAACGAAGTGCAATACACTTAGGGTCATGAGATTTTTAGTGTGCTCTGCTTGAACAGGCAATGCGGGATTTGGATAATGCCGAGAACAAAAAGCCATCCCGCTAGAGGACATGCATGGCGCATTTTAAGAATCATCCAGTTTATTCGACAAACAGTCTTGACGATCTAAGCTACGTGCTGAAGCGGTTCGCCCCAGCGGAGAAGCTGGAAATTACCGAACCCGGTAAGGAACTCGATTTCACACTGCGGTTGGTACAGGTGGGACGGCTGCAGCTTTACCACATATCCCTGGGCGATGACGTCCCCGTCAGAGCATCAGCCGAACCTGACGAGAATGGCGAGTTTTCCCTGGTCGCACTGACCGGCGGAAGTGGGCGTGCACGGCAGCACAAAGCCGAATGCGACGTCAGCCTGGATAAGGGCCTTATGCGTGATCGCAGGATGCCGTTCCTCGTCCATGAGCACGGATTTAGCGCTTTCTTACTGTCCTGCTCATCAGAAATACTCGAAGAACATGCGTGTTCCCTGATCGGTGGTTCGAGCAAACGAAAAAAGCTGATTTTCGACTTCGAAGTGGATTTTACTAAGCCGAGGGCACGTCATCTCTTGAATACACTGCACTTCCTCGCTGATGAAATTGACGATCCCTCTTTCGACTTCGAAAATAAAATTGTCATGGGCAACTGGGAAAACGTGCTGTTGTCCCAACTCTTCCTAGCCCAGCCCAATAATTATACCGACCTCTTGCGTACGCGATCGACGTTGGGTGTGCTGCCTTACAATGTGAAAAGGGCGCGTGATCATATCCATGCCCATGCCCACGAAAGTATCACTCTAAAAGATCTGGCATCATCGGCCGGATGCGGGTATCGGGCCCTGCAAATGGCCTTCAACGATGCCTTCGGGCTGTCCCCGATGACGTATCTGAAAACGGTACGTCTAACCCGCGCCAGGGAAGCATTACTGACCTCAGACGGTTCCACAACCGTTGCGGATGTTGCCAAGCAATGGGGCTTTTCAGACCTTGGCCGCTTTTCCCAGTCGTATCGACTGATGTTTGGCGAACTTCCGTCGGAGACCTTGCGCAAACGGGCGTAACGGTAAGAATTTTTTCCACTTCCTTTCCCTGATTGGGTTGCCTGGCACAGGATGCTGTAAACAGAGTCGGGGACCCTCAAAACCACCTTGCGAACAGTCGATCAGCGGCTTTGTTCCGTGGTGTCTTATGCACTTTGCGCAGCCATTATGCGCTTTGCGCAACTGATTTGCGGTTTACAGGCTATTGCTCTTGATTACGGGACATTAAGCCGACAAGGTTAATTCACTCAGATAAATCCTATTGGTTCGTTACCAGCGGTAATAAGCGCTACGGTCGATCGTGGCGTGTGATTTCCGGCAGAGCACTGTGTTTTCACGCCCCAGTCAGTGCACTGTTCGCAAGATATAGCTGAACTATTTTAGTTTGATCACGGCGTTCAGCTATATCCCTTTGATTTGCCGCGCAACTTATCCCTAGAATCGAATTGATTCATAGGGGTTGCGCTATATATTTCTGACCCACCCAGATGAAGAAGCGCATGATGAATAAACCAACACAAACCGACTTTAACCGCTGTCGATCCTTGTATCAGGTGCTAGCAAAAACCTTAATAAGTTGCCTGTTATTAGCGGGATTGATCTCCAATCAAGCCAATAGTCAGGAATATGATGGGCGCTGCGAGGCATTGCTTCCAAATTCCGACAGTATTCTGCGTTCCGAGATAATAGAAGATTTCCGTGGATGTCTCCTCCGCTGCTGGACTCCAACCACTTTTACACCCTTCGAGTTCCCTTCGGATTTTCAAGTCGATGATTGTGATGCCCAGCCGATCATTCAGCGGCTTGGCGGTATTAGTCGAGTTCAACTCGATTTCAATCTGAGGCAAGCGCTGGATCAGTTTGAGCAGCAAACAGTGCATAACATTATTGAGCAGCACCAATTGCCTGCCGCTGATCTGTCGCGGGTGTCGCGGGTCATGGGGTATGCGCGTAACGATATGCGGGCGTTGTTGTTCGCTAAATTGCTCAATATTGCAGAAATGCCTCCATCGGAGCGTACATCTGACGAACAGCTTATTGCCGAAGCCTATGCCAATGAGCTGCAAGAAACGAGAATTGCCGCTATCGAGTTCTCCATTGATGAATACCAACGCTGGGAAAGTGCCCCCTGTGACTATGTGCCGCCTGAGGGGTTTATCTATGAGCCAGCGCCGATCTACTGTGACGGTACCTTTTCGCTCACGGAAATCCTTGCGAATGTTCAACCGCCGTTATTAGAAGATTTTATCGCTTATGGCGCGGCCGAAGTGCGCCGTCCTTTGCTGGAAACGGAAGGCGCGTTAATTGTGGCTGAGACAGCAGATGCGGGTCTAGCCGTAGGAATAGGTGTAACGTTAGGAATTGCCGCTTTTGCTGCCGCCGCTATAACTATTACAGCCATAATCAATTTCGCTTCTGTCATACTTCCCTTTGCAGGTTTAATGACAATAGCAACAGGTGTTGGATCGGCTGTTGCTGCAGTAGTGCTCTCCATATTGGGTCCCGTTTTGATTATTGTTTTGGCTGTTGTTATCGGTACTCTGCAGGGTATTTTCGTTTTTACTGCGGCGGAGATCCCGGATAAACTTCAAGAGGCATTGGATCAAGCCCAACAAACGCGTCCACCGTTAGTGGAAGTGATTGGCACCGAGGCAGGTCGTGAGGAATTTTTCACCACTTTTCTAGTATCAACGTTGCCCAATAATATCGGTGTCCTGCCGCCAATTCCCGTCGACTCAGAGCAACGTTTTCTGGTGGTAGAATTAGATATTAATCGAAACCCCATTCCCGGTACAGAGACTGTAGTCGAATCGATTGAATTCGTCGGTTGGAATGACAATCCTTTTGCCTTCGATTTATCGACTCGCATAAGCCAAAGTTGGTTTATTCCTACTGTGGAAGTCGAAGGAGAGCCACTGACCACTATGCTGTTTGGTATGAAACGCCGGGGTGGTGATGGCTCCGACTGGCAAACCTGGGTTGTGGGCGACCAATTTTTACATTTGCCGCGTCACGGTAACCCAAGAGAAGATGGCGAATTGAGCGATACCATGTTCTTCTTTACGCGGAACTTTGAGCCACGTCTTGCATCCATCGTCACCGAGGAACCCGACGAAACGCCGCCGGAGATCAGTGAAATCATCGACGGCGTGCAAGGTGAAAACGACTGGTATGTCTCTGATGTCAGCTTGACCTGGACGGTCGAAGATCCTGAATCTGAGCTGATAGATTTGTCCGACGGTTGCAATCCGACTGACATCACCGATGATGGCATCGCCCACATCAACTGCACGGCAGAAAGTGCAGGCGGTGAAAATTCCTCGATGGTCACCATC
>JAZBPA010000423.1:0-2851 GCA_036351435.1 Candidatus Competibacteraceae bacterium | reverse complement strand
CCTAAGACGATCTCCTGGCGCAGGCGCTGCTCAAAATCGCCGATGTAGAGCCTGGCGGTGATGCCTCTGTTCCAGGGATCGTTAATTTCGACATCCGTGTCCATCAAATAGAGGGGAACACGACCGACGGCGACCTTCCACACCGCGACATGGATGGGAGGATCGGTCAGCGGCACCTTGACGATGCGTTGCTGTCCGTCCTTGTCCAGCACCCTGGAAATCGGCGCGGCCTCGCGGTCGATGGACTCGACGCTATTCTCCTGCCAGCCGTCATCCCGGATCTGTTGCCGGAAATAGCCTTCCGGATACATGAACCCCACCGCCACCAGCGGGACATACAAGTCGCTGCATTCCTTGATATAATCGCCCGCCAGAAAACCCAGTCCGCCGGCATAAAAGGGCAAGGAGCGATGCAGACCGTATTCAGCGGAAAAGTAGGCCACAGCATATTTGTGGTCCGGAGCAAATGGTGCCAGCAAATGGCACGCTTTGGGTTTCATGTATTGTCGAAACACATCCAGAACAACATCGTACCTGCGAATGGTGTCGGCATCGGTGCCGGAATTTTGCAGAAGGTCGCGGGGCAATTCCCTGAGCATCCTGTCCGGGTTGTGGCCACTTTCCTTCCAGGCCTGCCGGTCGAGGGTCTTGAAGAGCATGCGGGCACCCGGGTTCCAGCCCCACCAGAGATTTTCCGCCAGCGCCTCCAAACCGGCGATGCGTTCAGGCAAATGGGGGAAAAGCGGTTGTGCGGTAGCCGTATTTTCCATCATCACCATCCTCCTCCCGGCGCCAATCAATTATGATTCAAGGAAAAACCGCGTATGGCCTTCAGCACCGGTTTCAACATGTCGTAAGCGTCCTGGCAGTGGAGCAGGTTGTAGAAGGTAAAAATGCCTTTATCCTGGGATCTTCTTTAATGTACCGTTTGCCAGCATCCCTTGGAGCTGACTTAGCAGCCGCTGTTCATGGTTATCAGCGATGCCGTCATGGCTTGCCGCCATCATTATTTCCTCATACTCGCTGTTGGTAATGACATGATCTTTCATTGCTTTTTCGATCACCTCTTTTAATCCCAATCCCGATTTGGTCAGTTTCATGATTTTCTCCTTTCCACACGGTTCCAGATTGCATATAGGGTTTAGATCAAAACTGAAGAGGCGGTTCATCAAGCGGAATGGTCCATTGAAACTGCCCGGCCAAACCGTTTGCCAGGGGCATACCCCGCGATTCCGATCATGAATCGCACCACGCCGTAGCTCAGCCAACTCGCCAGACGCTGTCCGATGGATTGGTTTCTCCAGCTGTTATCATCTATTCGTTGTGCCCCTGTCTCCATGGCCTGTTCCAGGCTGAGCTTTAATTCTTGTGCAAAGCCTTCATCGTCAACAACCACATTGGCTTCAAGTGACAGCAGCATGCTGAATGGGTCGAGATTGGACGAGCCCACCGTGGCCCAATGACCATCGATCACGGCAACTTTGGCGTGCAGAAGACTCTTGTGATATTCATAGATCTCAATCCCTGCCGCGAGAAAACTGCCATAGAGGGCATGCGAGGCATACTGAAATAATGGATGATCCCTTTCCCCCTGCAACAGCAGAATCACGCGGACACCTCGCCCGGCCGCATCCACGAGCGCATGACGGAAATTCAATCCGGGTAGAAAGTAGGCATTGGCAAGAATGATTTCGCGCTGCGCCAGTTCGATCGCCCGCAGATAGGCTTCTTCGATATCGCGGCGGTGCCGGATATTGTTGCGTACCAGAAAAGCCGCCTGCATCACCCCCGTGGATTCGGTTGAAGGCCTGTATCTGGCATTTTCCCTGCTCCGGCCGGGAAGCCAGCGCATCCAAGCCACGCGCGACCATACCTTGCGGACAGAGTCATGAATGGCTTTCACCAGCGGCCCTTGCACACTCACCGCGTAGTCAAATTGCGTCGATGGTCGGCCATGACGATCCATACCATCGTTAATATTGATGCCGCCGACAAATGCGATCGTCCGGTCCACGACCATGATTTTACGGTGCAAGCGACGCAATCGCCGGCGCCGCAACGTCCAGGGCGACGTCTTGGGCCGGAATTTCATCACCAATACACCGACGGCTTCGAGGTCATCAAACACGGATTTTGGTAAGCGGATCGAGCCGTATCCATCGATCAGCAGGTGGGTTCTTACGCCACGCAAGGCCGCCCGCTTGAGGGCTTCGGCAATGCGCCGGCCGGTGCTGTCATCTTCGAAGATATAGGTTTCCAGATAGATGTCATACATCGCCCCGTCCATCGCCGCTTCGATTGCCTGGAAATAGGCCTCGCCGCTTTGCAGAAGACTAATGTGATTGTCTGGCATCATGCGGGTCACAGCGGGCTTCCCCTTTTTCTCAGCTTCACGGCTGCGGATGCCAAACCCCATGATATGACCGGCGATCACTTCATCGATGAGGTCACGTGCGCATCACGCCTTTCCTTGTCGGTTCTTCCTTTCACGATAGGGAAGATACCTATCAACCCCCAATACGAATCCCTTGGAGCGAGCCAATGACCCCGAAGAGACTCAACAGCCAGAAGACTACGCCTCCAATCACGACGACATTGAGGATTTTCCTCAGCGTGCCCTGCATCGGTATGGTGTTGTTGATGACCCACAGAATCACCCCAACGACAACCAGGACAATGACCAATTGAAGTAACGGCATCGTAATTCTCCTTTTCTTATTTCACGATCAGATCATTCTTGACGGATTTGACCCCCTTGACGCTAGACGCGATCTGGCTGGCCTTATCGACGGCCTGCCGGGAATTGACAAAGCCGCTCAGCTGAACGATGCCCTTGTAGGTCTCCACACTG
>JAZBPA010000422.1:0-5085 GCA_036351435.1 Candidatus Competibacteraceae bacterium | reverse complement strand
TCAGGTATGACCTTGAACCCCAAGTCGGAAAGACTCAGCTCATCGACGAAGGCATCAATGACCCGTACCGGGTTGTCTTCGGCAATGAAGTCAGCCAGCCTCTCGGGAAACAAGGTGTCCTGTTCTCGGTTGGCACCCTCAATGAACCGCTTCATCTGTCCCCTCGCATCGATGCGACGACTTACCACAAATTTAGCAGCTCGTTTTCACACACTCTGGGCCGGGAGCACCCATTCGCCGACCCCGGCTTGAATAGCATCCCGCCGGTTGATCCCGCGTCCGGGCTTATGGCCGGTTATGGATATAGCTGGTCCTAAGCAGGAGATACCTCCAGCACGCGAAGCCACCGACTACGACGAAGAACTTGATGTCGATCAAACTGCTGCGAACAGGACAGCAGTAGTTTATGTCTATTAAACACAGGGACCAGATCATGACGTGATTGCGCCAGTCACAGTGCCACTAGTACGGAGGCTTCACGATGATCTCAACACGCACAACGTCTAACTCACCAACAAAGCTAAATACGAACCGAAAACGATCGACATGGTTCAAAGTGTCGACGACCATCACTAGCGTCGCCCTTTGCGGCATGGGTCTCGCAGGCGAGTTTCTAGACCGAACCCAGGTTGAAAGTCTACTCACGGGAAGTACAGTAGAGGCCCACGTGCTTGGAAAAGATAGAGCACTTTCATCAATCGCACTAGACCAAAGCAGTATTCGCACGGAGCGATGGGAATTTATGTCGAACGGAGTGGTGAAGCGGCAAATATATGGCAAAAAACCAGCCACGAACATGGGTCAGTGGTGGGTCAACAAAAAAGGCAAGCTCTGCCTGAAATGGGCGCAACAAGATAAGAAAAAGCGCCATTTGTTGGCCCCAACCGAAAAAGGTGGCTATGAGCTACACGGCAAGGAAGGAAAATCGAAGGTGGTGTTCGACTCTGTGCAGAGATAACTAGTGTGCGCGACTGATCTTCGGTAGCGGTATTTGGCAGAATCGACGCAACGAACGGTGAATTGCTGATTGTGAGCGAGTACGCTGTCGCCTACGGTCCGGGTTTCTACGTCGTACTACCCGACGCTTTGCTCGGGTCGGCTAAATTTCATGCAAATGGCCTAGATGTCTGCTCCGCGTCAGGACCTGCCTGAAGCGAGCCGCTCGAGGTCAATCACCCCAGCACCGTTTATCAGCAAACGCTTAAGGACCGTTCCGTGCAAACTGCTGACTCGCTAAGTAGCAACAAACTCGTGCGTTCGGGAATTCGCTGGCTCTGAACCCGAGGCCGACGTTAAGGCCGATTCTGGCCGAAACCGCCAGTAACCAGTACGACGGAGGCCACCTCGATGGGTGGTCTCGTCATTTGTGCGGTGCGTCAGGCAGGAACCAACACTGACCGGTCATTGCGAGGCACCAGCTTTATTTGGTCAGTTGGGTCATTTCGGCTGGCATTGAGGCCTCCGTGGTCACCATTACCCAGTTTCTGCTCGACGAAATTCAATTGCGCCCTTACTTCTTTCCTGATTGGCAATTGATGCCTACAGCTTCTGGCGACAAACCCAAGGCAGTCGATCTTGCCGGACTGTCCTTATTGCCCTAGATCAATTGATCTCCGGGTACTTTTCCCTACATTCACACTAACGTTCTCGCCTGTGGTGATCCGGCAGTAGATCGTTGTGGTCCATCATCGTTTGTTAGATGTTATCGAGGAGCAATAATCATGCGTTCAGCAAACAGGAACAGCGTTGAGCGGAACGCGGAGAGTCCGTATTTACTCGCAACAAACGGCTTCCGCAGAGTATCTTCAATAACACGTACAAGCCCAGCAGGGTTGGAAATCTGCAAGGTGGCGGCGCTGATCTTCTGCGTGTTGCTGTCTATGCCTGGTAGATCTTTCGCTGCCGATCTCGTCCTCCCTCACGTGTTCAGCAATGGTCAAGTTGCCGATGCGGACGATATCAATGAGAACTTCACGGCAATTGAACATGCTGTTGATGATAATCACTCCAGGCTGGGAACCTTGGAAGCTGCCCCTGAAGAGGTGCGTACGCCGATTGATCATCTGCCATTCAATGTCACCAGTCCGGGGGCCTTTTATCTGGCGGATAATCTGACCGGCGCACAGGGAATCACCGTGGACGCAGAGGATGTCACCCTCGACCTGATGGGTTTTACCTTGGCAGGGGATGGTAGTTCCAGTGGTTATGGCATTGTGATCAATTCGACTAACGTGGAAGTTCGGAACGGTACCGTGCGTGATTTCCTGTCTGCCGGCATTTTTGGTGTTTCCACGGCGCGCAACCGGGTAATCAATGTCCGGGTCATTGCTAACGGCCTGAGTGGCAGCAGCAGCGCACACAACTTCATGGGTATCACCCTGGGTGCATACAGCACCGTCAGGGATTGCCTGGCTGAAGGTAACGGTAGCCGCGGTATTTCCGCTGGCGATTATTCCGTTATCACTGGCAACACGGTCGTGGGTAACGGTAGTGATGGTATTTATGGTGGTACCGGTTCAATCATCTCCAAAAACCGGATCGAGGGAAATAGTGGTGACGGGATCTATGGGCATTCAAATGCCATCGTCAAAGACAACACGATACGCGTTAACGGCGAGGATGGAATTCAAGCTGGCAACGGTTCGACCGTCACTGGCAATGTCGTGGATGGTAATGGCAGCGATGGCATCATCGCTTCAGAGGGATCCACCGTTATCGGCAATACCGTCAGTAATAACACTGGTGATGGCATATGGGCCATTGCCGGTGGGGTCGTCATCCGCGAAAATAGCACCATTGGGAACAATGGCATGTATGGTATCAACGCTGGGGACAATTCTCGAATCCATGGCAATTTGGCCAGTGGTAATGCGCAATTTGGTATCAGTGGCGGTGAAGGTTCAACTATTACCGACAATACTGTCCGGGACAATCTAGAGGCTGGTATATACGGCAAAGAAGGTTCGACGATTGGTGGTAATACCGTTACCAACAACTCTGGTTATGGCATACAGGGTAATGACGGATCAACCATCACCAATAATACTGTCAAGGCAAATGGTGGCCTTTATGGCATCTCTGGAAAAAATGGCACTACCATCACAGGCAATACAGTAATGGACAACCAGAACTGGGGTATTTATGCCGGCTCAGGCGCCGCCATCAAAGAGAACTCGGTGTTTACCAACAATCTTTCCGATACCGCCGACCAAGGCGGTATCTATGTCTACTATGGAGACCAGGTGCGCGGCAATACGGTAGTAGATAATAAGCAAAACAATATCTATGTCTACGGTTCTTACAACAATGTCGAGGAAAACCTGGTGGTGGGTTCCGGTAATGGTATTCACTTCCATGCCAATCGAAACTTCTATGCTAATAACCGCGCCGCGACCAATTCCGTGAATTTTGACAACACCGCGGGCCAGACCAACGGCGGCGGTAACACCTCTTTCTAAATAAAACCGGACAAGCATGGAAGCCAAATCTCACATCATTTGGCAAAGTCTTTTAATCTACATTTTAGTCGATCTTTGACTATGACATCATAGATTTCTAGATTTAGGACTGAGAGTTTTCTGGTAATGCTCGTATATGGCAGGCGCTTAGTCGAAGAAGCTATGCAATCCACCTATACATGCTTCATGTAGATCAGCGGGAGCGTTTGAAAAACTTGCGCACGCAAAGTGTTATGTATGAAACATCATCGCGCTTTCTTTCCTTTTGCTTTGTTGGATAGCCGCCATTGGTAGTAAGCCGCCGTCAGGACCATCAAGCGGACTGCTTCCAACAAACGTAGGTAGTCATGGCATTTTTTGAGATCTTCTTGAACTGCCTTTTGACAGCGATCCCTTGTCATCAGTCTGCAAGAAGGTCCCAAAGAGCGGGAAGGAAGGAAATGTCAACAAGTGTGCTTTTCAATACACCCACACTCTTAGGACCATCGCCCTGAGCATTACTGGCAAAAACGGCACAGTTATAGGTTTGTCTTGGGCGTAGTCCACTCACCTCTAGCGTCGTGCAACATCCCTCGGCACCAACAATATCCTGAGGCTGATTTACGTTTTCACAGATAACGCCATACCGATCAACTACGTACCATCCATCGTTGCCGTTGCTGTCGTCGAAATCGAAAGAGATAAGAAGTTCTCTTGAGCTAGGTTTTATGGAAATGTTCTCAGGAGGAGCTACCGGGGCAGACTCTGGGTAGTCGCCCCAGTACATAAAGCTCCACCCTCCTTGCCCCCATGTCCCAGCGTCAGCAGTATCAAAAAACAAAATCGCTAATACAACTAACAGTAGCGTGTAGTTCATGACTATCCCCGCAGGCATCAATGCAGAGCGAATTGTGCAATTTTTAACCCGGCTTCAAGGCCCACACTATCTTTTTTTTGCGTGGGCCAAGGCATAGAGTTCTGCTTGGCTGCCCAGCAACTCGCTGGAGATTCGCCGAATTTAGCATCCATAATAATGAGCCGGGACTGTAGCCGAGCATCTTTCGCTCTGAGTCTGGTCGGCCTCCGACTAGGACTCTAGTCCATAAGGTAGGATGCGCGTTTGCGCCGAGTCAAAAACCGACCTGACCTAGAGTAGGGGATTGCGAAGTTTGTTCCGGCCTCAACCAAGCGTTGCGATGAATATTGACTGGCCGGTTTTGGCCGACTGCACGCGTCCAGCTGAGCGCCTCAAAGCGGTCGTCGGCGACACAATCGGGCTCCCATTCACTACGAGGGAGCCTGACATGGAAACCGATCAAACTCGCGAGCCCTGGAACAAAGGCAAGCTGGTCGGCCAGAAGCCGCCGCTCAAGCCGAAGGATATCTGGGCCATTCGATTCCACCTCCAACATGCACACCACGTCCGCGACCTGGCCATGTTTAACCTGGCGATCGACAGCAAGCTGCGCGGCTGTGATCTGGTAAGCCTGCGGGTTCGGGACGTGATGCACGCCGATCAGGTCTTGCCCAGAGCCATGATCGTGCAGCGGAAGACCCAACGTCCGGTGCAGTTTGAGTTGACCGAGCCGACCCGATCCGCCGTCGCGGCATGGATCGAAAAGGCGCATTTGCAGGCGGAGCACTATCT
>JAZBPA010000421.1:0-3783 GCA_036351435.1 Candidatus Competibacteraceae bacterium | reverse complement strand
TGAAATTGTCTACGTGCTTTTTGAGCGGGGCCGGTTTTCTCCCGAAGACACCAAAATGACGGCCTTGACGTTGTCATGCCTGATGGTTGGGGCGATTGCATTCATCTCCCAAACCGTCGTCAACCGCGGTTTCTATGCGACCCAAAATACCCTTTTACCGGCGCTGTTCGGCACGATTGCCGTGGTTCTAAGCCTGCCGGCGTACTGGTTCGGGTTGCAGGTGATGGGCGTTGCCGGGGTTGGTCTGGCCATCTCCGCGTCCGCCCTGCTCCAGACCATCATTCTGTTTTCCGTCTGGAATCGGCGCAGCAACAATACAGCCGCCATGGGTGTGTATCGCGCCTATCTGAGCGCCGCCATCGGCGCACTGGCCATCGGGGCAATGCTCTGGCTGGCGCACGGCGCGCTTCAAATGAGATTGGGCAGCCAGACACTGATCGCCAACCTGGCGGTGATCGGCATCGTTTCAGCCGTCTTTGCCGTCTTGACCGGGTTGTGGGGCTGGATCTTTAAAATTGAGGCCATCCAATATGTGATCAGCCGCATTGCATCTGTATTTTTAAAGAACAGCGGACACGCTTGATTCATGAGGCGCGTCTCTGGCATGATACCGCCGACCGGATGTTGGTATGCAAAAAAGACCAAGCGGTGATAGAATTTAACATCAGCTCGCCCTGGCATGCTATGGTCGACATGTCGGATCGTAAGGGATGCTTTGGGAATTGACCAATGGACACCGTCATAAAAATTCTGCCCATTGTCGTTGTCGTCCTGGTTGTTTTTCTTCTAAAGGAAGCGCTGTCATTATACAAGTACGCTAGGCACTGCAAACTTCATGAAGCGGCAAAAACCGGTGACATCGATACCGTTCGCCGGCTCCTTGAAGCGGGGCACCCGGTGAACGCCGTAGACCCAAGTTTTGGATTGACGCCGCTTCACTTTGCCGTGCGAAACGGTTGTACGGCGGTCGCCCGGTTGCTGATCGACAACGGCGCCAGCCTCACCCAACCGTCAACCCAGGGGATCACACCGCTTGATTGGGCGTCAGTGTATCTAGACCCCAACCAGCGCGATACGCTGTTGGGTGTCAACGCCGGCGAACGGGAAACCGATGATGTTTAGCAGCCGGCTGTGGGTCGTTGGTTTACAGGAAAATGGCGATTGTGTATGATGATGTGGTGAATCTGTTTCTACCACTCGAGGAAAGGAATCCAGCATGGCGATTCATCTGCTGCCTTTGGCCAAACTGGCCCTCATGGCCGGAAAAACAGGTACATCCAAAGCCACCGGCGCTGCCATGGTCAAACAGGCGGCCTCCCTGTCGGCCCGCAAGCAGGTACCCGGTTGGCTGGTAAAGGGGGCCTTGGCCGGCTTGATCGGATTCAAGCTGCTGTTCCTGCTGGTTCTGGCCCATAAACGCAACGTATTCAAATCACCCACCCAAGTCGGCAGCGCCTGTCCTCACTGCGGACACTTTGTCAATTTAAATGAACTCTCCCGCGCTTTCCATCCCCGGCTGGTCGACAAGGAGTTTATCTTCAGTGGAACCTGCCCGTCCTGCAGTGAGATCCTCTCCATTCGGGACAGCAGTCTGAAATCAGCCTCCTGAGACGACCCCGCAGCAGGGACTGCACAGACACCAACCCCTTGACAAGAAAAGATATTTTTGTAAACGTGGCATTATCTTGGTTAGCACGTCCACACCCGTCCGCCAGAGGAGTCGCCGACGATGAAAGTGATAGTCTATCTGCTGGGCCTCACCACCATCGCCACGCGTTCATTTTTCTTCCTTTACCCCCGTGAAACGAGCAATGCATCCAAGACCTTTTTGAAACCACAAATATCGCCTGGATCAGACAGGAGCAATCATGGCACTGACAAAACAAGGCATCATTCAACAGGTCTATAGCGAACTCGGAGCTCCCAAGCGTCAATCCATTGAAATCGTAGAGTCGCTCCTTGAGATCATCAAGGCGACACTGGCGTCGGGCGATGATCTGCTGGTAAGCGGGTTCGGCAAGTTCTGCGTCCGGGAAAAAAAGAAGCGGAGGGGCCGCAATATCGGCACGGGTGAGAACGTAACCCTTCCGGCAAGGCGGGTGGTGACGT
This sequence comes from Candidatus Competibacteraceae bacterium, assembly GCA_036351435.1. GTDB lineage: Bacteria > Pseudomonadota > Gammaproteobacteria > Competibacterales > Competibacteraceae > JAAUQA01. The sequence continues at coordinate 1,674 of JAZBPA010000421.1, read as the reverse complement.
TCAGGTGCTCCGGCAAGCTTCGCGACAAGGTCAACGCCGATATGATAACAGGATCGGACCGCCGCCGCTATCCCCGCAACGCCGCCGCGTTCGCGGTGCAATACACCGTCAACTCAGTGACCTATCGGGATCTGGTCAGGGACGTCAGTGCGGGAGGCATCTATATTGGCAACTGGCGGGCGATCAAAGATGGCCAGCGGATCAGCCTTCGCTTCCCGCTGGCGGCCCTCGAAAAAGAGCCCCGCGTCATGGGAACCGTGATGCGCTCTCAGGACAGGGGGTTTGCGGTGATATTTGACCATCCGATCGAAGAGAAGATCTGCCAGACCTGTCAAGACCCGGGGCTCGAAATTGAGCGCTATCAATCGATAAAACCTCATGCGCATGAACCTCGATACCTGAACTACCAGCAAGGGACCTGACGACAAACCCTTCCGCAGCGCCTGCTAACCGCGGAATCGGCAATGGCCGGTCACCTTTACCGCTTCCCTGGGGTATCTGGTGCCGACACTGTCCAAAATGATCGCACCGGTGACAATGCTGCCGCCAACCACCGTGAGCATGCTCGGGACTTCGTTGATCCCGAAGACCGGCAGGTAGACCCAAACGACCCCGCCAACCACCTCCACCAGCGAAAGCAAATTCAATTCTGCCGCCGGGAAATATTTTGCGCCGAGTGAAAATAAAATCAGTCCCGCACCGACCAGCGTGCCGTGCACCATGCTCAGATAGATATTGCGATCCGGCATCAGCACCGAGTCGCTTTGCATAACCAGTATGCCTGCGGTCAACACCGCGCATAGGAAGCCGGCAAGCGCGACGGTGGCAAACTGGGGTGTTTCCTTTCGCCACCTGAGGCACACCGAGAAGGTTGAAAAACCGCAAGCTGCGGCAAATCCCGTGACCGTCCCCAGAACGCTTCCGGTTTCCAATCCTTCGAGCACCATTACGGTAATTCCAATCAGGGCAACGGTCATTGCGCCCCAGGTGAGTGGACGGATCTTTTCCTTAAGGATCACAATGCCCATGAATGCCGCGAGAAAGGGGATGGTTGCAAACAGAAACAGCGTGTTGGCGGCGGTTGTCAGGGTTATCGACCAGATGAATCCGGTGAAGGCGCCCACGAGGCCGCAGGCGCCGATAACACCTGAGACCCCGATTCTCTTAAAGTTGTCGAAAAACCGGCGGCCATCTTTGGCCACGAGGTAGAGGCACAATATCGCTGCGATCGTCAGCCCCCTGAAAAACAGATATTGCCATCGATAGGCCTGCGGATCGACCATGTAGCGAATCGTGAGGGCGCCGAAAGACCACAGCGTGCCTGCAGTCAACACCGAGAAAAGCGCTTTTGTGTGAGCCGTTTCGTTCATCTACTTTCGTTTCGTTCAAAGTCATCGCCAGGCAGTCGCAAATTGATCCTGCCTGGCTCTGATGGCACACATAGGGTCTGCCTTCAAGGATTATTTGTTGTCCGCCAGGTTGGGCAATCTGAATACGGCGCCCGGGGTTTTTTGGATTGAATGCTTCAGGTAACAAGGAGGGATGTCCATCCGTTTACAATTAAGGTCCATCACCGCTTAAGGCGCCAGCTGGTCAAATTTAAATGGGCTATTCTCACATCGCGTTTATGAAAGATGGCCGCCCATTGCATCGGCGCACCGTGCAGTTTCTGGC
>JAZBPA010000420.1:0-3300 GCA_036351435.1 Candidatus Competibacteraceae bacterium | reverse complement strand
GGAACTCCGGCTTTTCGGTGATCAGCCTAGACTTGGCGGTAATCGTTGCTGTTCGATGCGAACTCCAGGTTCAGCGGTACGCAATGCTTCGATGAAGTACCCTCAGCACGGTAATCGTGTGGCTGGGCGGATCAAAGGTAAATCGTGCTCGCCACTGACCAACCCGTAGGCGCCATTGTCCGATGTGGCCTTTGAGCTTGCGAATATCGACCGTTGCCGGATTCACAATCAGTTGCTCCAGAGCCTTCAATACCGCTTCTTGATCTGCACGGGGTAGACGGCCCAGGTCTTTTTCAGCAGCACGGGTCATGACCAGCTGCCAGGGCATCAGGAATGACCCAATAACCGCTGCTTGATTTCAGCCAATGACGAAACGCGGCCAGCCGTTAGGTCCTGTTCCGCTTCCTCCATCAACCGCTCCTCCTCAGCGCTGACGGCTTCGTCATCGTCCGGTGCATTACGCAGGGCTTCTTGTAACGGGTCAGATTCGGCACGAGTTTGTCGATAGGTGCGCAACGCCTCTTGCACGACCTCCAAGGGTGTCTTGCCGGTGACGTGGCTAAGGTCTTGCAACTGGCGTTCGGTATCGGGATCAAGGTTCAATGTGCTCATCGGTTGTTTTCCAGATAGGTCATGACAAAATCTCCGATTCGGCGGGGAGAGCGAGCGGTATCACTTCGGCGGTGGGTTTGACACCAGCGGCTTTAAATACAAAGTCGGTAATTTTCTGCATGGGTGCTCGCAGGCGTTCCACGTCCATCACCACGTAACCGGCCGTCACGTCAGTTTTGGCGCGATGGTTAAGCAACCGCTTGAGTGCATACGCTGGGATGTCCAGGGATTCAGCGATGGTCGCGAAGGTACGGCGTAGGTCATGCAGGGTGAATTCCACTCCGCTGGTTTGAATAACCAATCGCATCCATCGGCGGGGCTCAACAAGATGGTGTGCAGGGTCGTTACCAGGGAACACGAACGGAGAATTGTCTATAGCGGCATGGCGGGCTGCTATCAGATCGAATAGAAAATCACTCAAAGGCAGTTCGTGCACTTCCCGGTTTTTGGTGTCGGGAATCTTGAACGATCGGGCTTTCAGATCAACATCAACCCACCGCAGCCGGGCACCTTCGCCCCTCCGCAGGCCTGTAAGCAGTAAAAATAACAGGTAATCGCGAACTACTTCAGCCTTGGCGGTGGTTCGCTCACTTTGCAGCTGTATGACCGCCTGAAACCACGGTTTCAACTGGTGCGGTTTGATGACGGTACGGCGTCGGTCCACTCGAAACCAAGCCCGAGTAGCGGATAGTCGTTTAACGGGGTTATCCAGAATCAGCGGTCTACCTTGGGCATCTTCATACTTGCCGGCCGCGAAGTTGAGTAGTGCTCGTAGCAGGCGCATGGCGTTGTTGGCGCGGGCTTCGCTGCGTTCGCCCAGTTTGGTATGGCGCCGTTGTACGGCATCGCGGGTAATGTCCACGATGGCCCGCTCTCGCCAGTCCGCGAAGGCCTCGCCCATAAGATTCTTATAATCCTGGATTGTTCGGGGTTTCAGGTCATGACCTTTCAGGTAATCCTCGAAAATCTGATCCAATGTCAAAGCGCGTGCTTTCTGAGCTTTCCTTTCTGCTAAGGGATTAATCCCTTCGGCCATCCGAGAAAGCGTCTCCTGAGCCATTCTGCGAGCCTGTTCAATAGTCATGTCGGGGTATCGCCCCAAGGTAACTCTCAGTGGCTTGCCCTGGACTTTTCGGTAAACCTGGAAGGATCGGGCACTATTAGCGGTAATACAGAGCACCAAGCCGTTGACTTTTTGGTCGTGGTAATAGGCACGTTTGGGGGATGGCGGGGAAGGCAGCGAATCAAGGATTTTTTTGGTGAAGTGAATGCGTGCCGTCATGTTTGAGAACTCCCGCCAAAATTCTGGTGCTACCCTGGTGCTACCTCAGGAAGCTAATTGGGTAAAACTCCATACATCCACATAAAACAACAAACCATTGTATTGTATAAACTTGTATATATCGATAAAACCCCGTAAAACTCAGTATATCACTATTTTCTCTAACTTTTAATCCGCTGGTCGTTGGTTCGAATCCAACACGGCCCACCATATAAGATGAAAGGTTAGCTTAGATAGCTAGCCTTTTTTTGTGTCAGTTGGACACGTCCGGGACACTTTACAGCGACAAGGACCTAAAGGCTCATCTCTTCACTCCCTCGGTCAGTTGTTATTATGCCAATATGGCTCTTGACCTCTCCTTTGACCCGGAGTGCTAGCAGAAATGGATGCCATGCTAGAGCAAGCCAATTCAGCTCGCAACCGGAAATCCCTCCACCTGCTGATTGGCACAGGTGGCGACTGACACGCCGGTGCCCGCAACGACCACGACGCGACCGGTGGGTATCTCCTGTTTGAGATCAACGATGAACTTCTCTTGGGTCATGACGTGCTTCCTTGTGGTTGGGTGGTCTCCTGGATAGGTTAGATGGCTGTCACCGAGGCGTTAGCAACGCAGGGGGTAAGGGCCGGAACTGGCTGGAATCCATATTGAGCGTTAAGTTAATAGGTATAGAATGTCATTGGAGGTAATGCGAATGATCCAGCACTTTGATGTCATCATAGAACAAGACGCAGAAGGCTATTTTATTGCGTCTGTTCCTGCTTTACCGGGCTGTCATACCCAAGCTAAATCGCTGGATGTGCTGATGGAACGCATCCGTGAAGCCACTGAGCTTTGTTTAGAGGTTGTAGGCCCACCGCCTGAAACACTGAACTTTATTGGCGTTCAGCGGATTACGGTTGCCAATGAGCAAACTGCCTAGCCTCACTGGCAAGCAACTGATTGCTGCTCTCAGCAAAGCAGGCTTTGCAGTTATCCGAGTTAAAGGTAGTCACCACTTTTTGCGTCATGAGGATGGGCGATCCACTGTAGTGCCGGTTCACGCGGGAGAAACAATTGGCCCAGGATTGCTTAGCCGGATTCTGCGAGATTGCGAGCCTAGCCGAGAGCAGCTTTGAAAAGTCAACCAAGTGTCAACAAAAAAGTGGTTTAGAGCTATCGAAGTGTGTTGTGGACATATCTAACTCTCTGAATAGTTGAGCAAAGTGGTTTGCTGTGGTTTAAATTAACCGACTCATAATCCATAGGTCATAGGTTCGAGTCCTACAGTACCCACCATAGAAAAAAAGGGTTTAGGCGCAAGTCTCAGCCCTTTTTTTGTGCCCGCGAGACATGCCTGGGATGCTTAGAAATAAACGCAACAACATGTCGCCTTACAATCTGTGCCAAAACAAATAAGCACCCG
>JAZBPA010000419.1:0-25350 GCA_036351435.1 Candidatus Competibacteraceae bacterium | reverse complement strand
TCTTGCGGCTTCTCTTGCGGCTTCTCTTTCGCTTGAATGCCTGTTTCCGGCAGGCGAGTGCGTGGGGTAAGGCCGGGCAACAAGGATTCAAGATCGGATTCCGAAAAAGGATCTTCTAACGGTTCCGGGATGGGTTCTTGCGGCTTGGGTGGCGGCGAAGAGATTCTTTTTTTAGGATCTTGAGAGGGGGTTGGCTCACGTTTGACTACAGGGGGCGCAAACCGGCTCGGCAATGGTTTGTCGGATTCATTACTGGCGAGCTTTTTTAAGACCGCTCGCATTTGTTCGATATGTTGGAAGCGCTCCTCCGGACGCATGGCTAGCGCTTTGTCGATCATCGCTAGAAAATCAGGGCTGTAGCGTCCAGCTCCGGCTTCGACAGCAGGCGGCAGTGAATCCCACATCTGTCGATCAGGCGCTTCGGTGGGCGCTCTGCCACTAATACACCGATAAAGCACCCCGCCTAGTGCATAAATATCCGTCCAGGGTCCGTAGTGATCGCTGCGAGTAATGTATTGTTCCGGGGGCGAATAACCGGGGGTGACTAAGCCTGTGATACTTTTGCTGCGCTGACTCAGGGACTGGCGGGCGGCACCGAAGTCAATCAGCATGACGCAGCCGTCACGGGCACGAACGTAGAGATTGCTAGGCTTGAGGTCCCGGTGTAAATACCCTTCCTGGTGTACGGCTTCCAGTGCCGGCAGCACCTCCTCCAACATTCCCCTCAGATCGGCTTCGGACAGCGTCTGTTCGCGGCGTAACAAGGCACTTAGCGGTTCGCCTTCTTCGAAATCCATGACGATGTAAGCTGAACCATTGGCGCGAAAATAACGCCGTACCCGAACGACGTAAGGGTGTTGCACCCGCGCCAGCACCCGCGCTTCCTCAAGAAAGCGGCTTAATCCCCAATCGTAACCCGATGCTTGTACTTCGGCGATCTGAGCGTTGCCCTGTGCGTTGGGGTTGACGCCGACACCGTCATTACCGCGGTAAGACCATTCGACCGGAAAATATTCCTTAATGGCAACCCAGGTTTCCAGCAGGGTGTCTTGTGCTTTATAAGTAATCCCGAACCCACCGGTGCCAAGGACGGAATCGACTCGATATTCTTGCAGCAGAAAGTCGGTGGGTAAGGTATTAGTTTCTCTGGCCATGCTTGAGGGTGCGATCCAATCGTGATGGTTAATTACCGAAAATGATCCGTGGCAGTGATCTCTTAAGCAATATTATATCGGCGTAACTTGCCCTTTGCGCTGTACGAGGCACGCTCAACGACCTAGCCATACTGGTTTGCGTTTGGCAAAAAAAGCGTCTATCCCTTCGCGTGCGTCTTCGCTATTCATATTGCACGCCATGACGTCGCTGGCATAGTGATAGGCTTCGGACAGATCAAGATTCAACTGGCGATAGAACATGTGCTTGCCCAACTTGATCGCTAACGGGGATTTGGCGCAAATTGATTCCGCTAACTGATGCACGACAGCCGCTAATTCATCACGCTGAGCCACATGGTTAATCAACCCCTTGTCTAGGGCAGTATTGGCGTCCATGAAATCGCCGGTGAGTAACAGTTCCAATGCCTGTTTTCGACCCAAGTTGCGGCTTAGCGGAACAGCAGGAGTGGCGCAGAATAAGCCGACGTTGATACCGGAGGTGGCAAAACGGGCGCTATCGACAGCCACAGCTAGGTCGCAGGCAGCAACCAGTTGGCAACCCGCTGCTGTAGCAATGCCGTTGACTTGCGCAACAACCGGTTGCGGTAGTTGATGAATGGTCAGCATTACCTGACCGCACTGCTCGAATAAAGCCTGATGATAAGCTTGGTCGGTATGAGCGCGCATTTCCTTGAGATCGTGTCCGGCGCAGAAAGCCGGGCCACTGCCGGTAATGATCACCACCCGTACCGCGCTATCCTCGGCAATCGCATCCAGAGCAGTTTGGAATTCGGTCAGCAACGATTGCGACAAGGCATTGTACTGCTGTGGTCGATTCAACGTTAAGGTAGTAATGCCGTCATCGTCATGACGCATTAACAGCGATTCGGTGATAGGCGTTGCAGTGGTTGTGATCATTGCCCTGATCTCCTCATGTGCTGAGCAATTTATAGCCTTGGTTATAATCCTTGGGTGGCGAATTGGCGACTATTAAACGGTATTTGGACGGCTGCTGTAAACCATCACGCCATCCCGAATTCACAGTATAGGTGACGGCGTACTGATGATGAGGGCTGTTACATGTGACGCAACACCACCTTCCCCATCTGTGCTGTTGCTTGCAGATGCCGATGGGCAGCGCTCGCCTCCTCTAATGGGAACACCTTATCGATAACCGGTTCAATGCACCGCGCTGCGACAAAGGCAAGCATTTCACTGAATTCGCTTAACGACCCCATGGTGCTGCCACGGATTTGCAATTGCCGGAAAAAAAGCCGCGCCAGCTCTGGACCCTCTGGAGGGTTGCCTGCTGTCGCCCCGTAAACGATGATACGCCCAGCGGGCTTCAGCAACGATAAATAGCCATTGAATGCTGCACCGCCAGTACCGTCGATGATGACGTCTAAGCCGCCGGATAACTTCAGCACTTGTTGGGCCCAATCCGATGCATGATAATTAACTCCTGCGACCGCACCCAAGGCCATCGCCCGGTCGATCTTATCAAGATGGCCACTGGTTACGAATACCTGCGCTCCCAATGCTACAGCCCATTTCAGAGCAAACGTAGCTACGCCGCCACCGATGCCCGTCACCAGGACCTTTTCGCCGGGTTGCAAGGCCGACTGGGTAACTATCGCCCGCCATGCCGTCAGCCCCGCTAAGGGAATAGCAGCAGCCTGTTCCCAACTGAGATGGGCCGGTTTAGGGAAAACATGCTCGACCGGGACGCAAATGAAATCAGCAAAGGTTCCGGGATCAGGCATCCCTAGCACCCGGAAGGTCGGGCCGGGAAAACGAGGATCGTCACCCCAGTCATAGGCCGGATAAATCACCACCTCACGACCGATCCACTGTTGGTCTATCCCGTCCCCGATCTGATCGATGATCCCAGCACCATCAGAGCCCAGAATGCACGGCAGTTGGATGCGCGGATAAAGGCCTAGACTGATCCACACATCGCGGCGATTCAATGCGGCGGCACGCAACGCCACCCGTACTTGCCCGGGTTCTGGGGTAGGCGTCTTGACCTGTTCAATACGCAACTGGTTAGGCCCGCCGGTTTGCGGTAATACCACGGCTCTCATAGCACCCTCCGGATGGTGTAGCTTAACGTCTCATCAAGGCAAGTCAGTGCCGAGCAAGCGTAATCGCAAGAAATTCAACAGGCTGATGACGGAGAACTGACGGACCTGCTCACGATTGCCTGGCAGTTGCACGCACTGGACCTCGGTATGACCGTTAATTGCCAAACCCAGGAACACCGAATTGGTTGCCGGGTTTTGCTCGTCGGCAGCCGTGACGGCCAAGCCTACCGCAGCGTTCATCAGCCGGGCAACGCCCAACGCCATGGCTTGCGCTGTTGCTGCCGGATCGGGTAAAGCCTCTTCAGATACCCCAAGTAATTGACGTTGGCTTGCTGCAGACGGACAGAGTACGGCCCCTTGCAAAACCGTGTTGGCTATTGTGCTCAACCGGGCAGCAACCAGCCCACCGCTAATCGATTCCGCTACCGCAAGGCTCAACCCCCGTTCAGCGAGTTGTTTGAGCACCACCGTTTCCATAGTTTCTTCATCCCGACCGAACACCAGATGACCTAAAATTTCCTGCAGGCGAGCTTCCTCGGTGGCGAGTATCCGCTGTGCTGCTGTTTCGTCAGCGGCCTTGGCGGTGATCCGAACTTTGATGCCCTCAATGCCGCTGGCCAAAAAAGCCAGGGTGGGATTACCTAGACTATCCAAGTCCTGAATCCGTTCTGCCAACATTTCCGCGAGTCCCGATTCGGACTGTCCCCAAGTGCGCAAGGTACGGCTGCGGATCGTGGTCTTCAAGCCGGCCCGGCGTTGTAGATCGGAGATCACCGTGCCGAGCACCATCGCCTTCATCTCCGAGGGCACCCCAGGCACGGCGTAAATAACCTTGTCGCCCACCGGGCAAACCAGTCCAGGCGCGGTACCGGGCATTTGGGGAATCAGACTGGCGCCTTGCGGCACATCAGCTTGACGTCGGTTATTGTCGGGCATGGGCCGGTTGCGGGCTTTGAACCGCTCTTGGATGCGGGTCACAATCACCTCATCGCGTACCAACGGCGCATCCATCACCCGGGCGATGACATCGCGGGTTAGATCATCCTGAGTAGGTCCCAGACCACCACAGACGATAATCGCATCATTGCGTTCCAAAGCGATGTGCAATGCGGTGGCAATACGTTCCGGGTTATCCCCGACTCGGGTCTGAAAGTAGGAATCGATCCCGGCCAGCGCCAGCTGTTCACCGATCCAGGCCGAGTTAGTGTCTACATGCTGCCCAAGCAGCAATTCAGTGCCGATGGCGATCACTTCGCAACGCATGAAAATTAGCTCTATAGTCAGCGGGCCGGATGAACCAACAATAAACCCACGTACAATAATCCGCCCCAGATCAGCTGCAAACGTGCAGTAGCGGCCAGCAGCGGGTTGAATGCCGGACCGGGCGGTTCACAACGAAAGCGCTTTACTAAATTAAGCGCCAAAGGCAGGCACAGATAGGGTAGTGCCCAGCCCCACCCACCGACGCCAAGCAACGATAACAGTGGTAACAAGGCAAACGGGAGCAGCATTAACAGGGCATATTCCAACTGGCTGGCCTTACGTCCCCATTGCACGGCCGAGGTGTTTTTGCCGACCAGCTTGTCGTTATCCAAATCCCGGTAATTGTTGACCACCAGCACGGCGGCAGCCGGCATACCGACCAGCACACCGGTTAATACTGTGGGCCACGACAACTGTTTGGTTTGCAGATAATAACTACCGGCTACCGCAATCACCCCGAAAAACAGCCAGACAAAAAACTCCCCGAAGCCAGTGTAAGCAATCGGTTGCGGGCCACCGGTATAGGCCCAAGCAGCAGCGATCGAGAATAAGCCGATGGTCAGGATCGGCCAGCCGCCGACCTGGATTAAATACATACCAAACAACATGGCCATACCGAAACTAAACCACGCCCCACAATGCACCTGGGCTGCGGTTAACCAGCCCTGTGCAGTGACGCGAGTCGGTCCTAAGCGAGTGGCGCTACAATCGGCGCCCCGTTCGAAATCGGCGGCGTCATTGTGAAGATTGGTGCCGACTTGAATCAACAAGGCGGCCATCAGAGCGGCTAACAGCACCGGCCAAACTAAAACCCCGGTTTGATTCCAGGCCAGGGCGCTGCCGATTAATACCGGCACCACGGCGATGCTCAGAGTTTTAGGGCGGATTGCAAGTAACCAGTATTTTAATGTGGCAGGGTAACGCACGCAGATGACCTTCTTAGCAAACACTCGCAACGGTCACTGTGGCTGAAGACGCTTTAACCGTCAACCAGGCAACGGTCTTTGCGATGTGTTCGAGTTGCTTTGGATTCAGAAAACGCAACGCTGTGCTATTGTTGCTCAATAGGTTTGCTATCGAATCAGACGGGCCGAGCCAGTCTTGAATACAAAACCATTAAACCCTCAACCCGCGGAGACGTGTCGACTATGAGCGAAAGCAAAATTTCTGTCGAAACCCAAGGCCATGTGTTGCTGATCGGACTGAATCGGGCAGAAAAACGTAACGCCTTTGATTTGCAGATGTACAGCGATTTGGGTGCGGCTTACGGTGAACTGAATCGCAACCCAGAATTACGCTGCGGAGTGTTGTTCGCTCATGGTGACCATTTTACCGGCGGATTGGATTTGCCCGAGTGGACACCGGTATTTAGTGAGGGACGATTTCCCACGTTGAGTGAGGGTTCTATCGACCCGCTGGGGGCAGATGAAGATAATCGCCTACGCAAGCCACTGGTTATGGCGGTGCAGGGGATCTGTTTTACCATCGGTATCGAAATGTTGTTGACCACAGATATCCGCGTGGCTGCTGCAGGAACCCGCTTTGGGCAGATTGAAATCAAACGCGGTATCTATCCGGTAGGTGGAGCAACGGTGCGGATGATCCAGGAAGTGGGCTGGGGCAACGCCATGCGCTATTTGTTGACCGCCGATGAAATCAGTGCCGAAGAAGCGTATCGGATGGGGCTGGTACAGGAAGTTGTCGAACACGGTCAACAATTGGAGCGGGCGATAGCAATCGCTCAGACCGTTGCTGCCCAGGCCCCACTAGGCGTGCAAGCCACCCTGAATTCCGCCCGCATTTCCCGCATCTATGGCGATAAGGCAGCGATGGCTCGGTTACTGCCAGATTTGATGCCGATTATGAAAAGTGAAGACACCAAAGAAGGTGTGCGCGCTTTTGTTGAGAGGCGAGAGGCGCGTTTCCAGGGACGCTAAATAAAGCACCATAACAAACACACTACTTGCCCCTGCTGCTCGGCAGGGGAAAAACAGCATAATAAATAAGGTTGACCGTAATAATAAAATCTGTCCAAAATCCCATAATTTTTTAATAAGCAATTTTGTAAAGGGATTTAATGCCTGAAAGATGGACCTATGAGCCTGTTTCTGTGGTGGTTTTAAACGGTGATCCCGTTGCTAAATTTGAGTCCAATAAAGCAGCCAGCTTTAACTATAACAAGGGGGAAGCGCGCATGGGAATCATGATCATTCCGGGGGGATGCCGCCAGGTTGATGATAACGGGCAGCTCGTGAGACAGAGTTGTGAAACTTGCGTGCGCCCCGGATTCTGTGAATTTGAACCGCGTGCTCGAGAAATGGCTGAAGAGGTATCCCAGCAATGGGTCAGTACCTGCGAAGAACCCCCTCCGGCTATGGAAGACCTTTTGTATTTAGAATGCTCGTCCCTGGTGCCTTCGGGTGTTGTCGTCCATCACGGCTACTATGATGAAAACAATAAAACCTATGTTGCCTGGACGACCAACCATGCCTTGCCTGCTGATTCGGTAATCGCGTGGATGCTGATCCCAGCGGTGCCGGAAAAAATATTTCAAACTCGCAGCAAAGGAAATTTGCGTAACTCAGGCAGAACAACTACTCGATTGAACTCGGTAGAAGGTTGATCGTCAGCAGTTAGTCAATAACTCAGACCCGGGTTTTCACCGGGCTGAGTTGATCACGGTCAGCTGCGACGGTGAACTCTGCCGCAAGCAAGCCATTGATAAACAAGCGTCCTTGCTTGCAAGACATCAATCAATCTTATTCAGGCTTGGCTTCGGATTCCGCAGGCCCGGTTTGCGGCTCGGATTGAGCAATATCCATTAACTCAACTTCGAAAATCAATACCGCGTTGGGACCGATTGCGCCACCCGCACCTCTCTCCCCATATGCCAATTCGGAAGGAATGAACAGGCGGTAAGTGCTGCCGACCGACATCAATTGCAACGCTTCGGTCCAGCCCGGAATCACTCCAGTCACCGGGAAAGTTGCCGGTTGACCTCGTTTATAAGAACTGTCGAACTCGGTACCGTCAATTAACGTTCCTTTGTAATTGACTGTCACTTGATCGGTTGCTTTAGGCTTGGCACCTTCGCCCTCTTTGATTACCTGATATTGCAAGCCACTATCTGTGGTCACCACGCCTTCTGCATCTTTGTTTTTGGCCAGGAAGGCATCACCTTCGGCGCGGTTCTTTTCTCCAGCCACCTTGGCTTCCGATGCCCGTTGTTCTTGTACTTTCTGGAAGTAAGCTTGTTTGATAGTTTGCGCTTCTTCGGCAGTTATCAAAGGCTCCTTGCCGGTTAACATATCTTCAATAGCGCGCGATAAAATAGCGAAATCAACGTCCGCACCGCCGCTTTTCAGGGAACTGCCGATTTCCATGCCAATGACATAACTAAGCTTTTTCTGCTCCGTGTCCAGTTCCTGTGCCAGTACAGTGCTGCATAATCCTGTGGCCAGTAAAGATGCAGCAGTCAGGGTCAACAGTTTCGCTTTTAACTTCATAAAGAGATTTCCTAAGGTTTTGATTGAAGGGATAATAGACTCGATACGGATGATCGATGAGGAGTTGTGGCGGCAGAGTCGTCAGTCAAGACAAATTCATGAGCTGCCACCGGATGGCGTGATGATACAACAGATGACAGTGTAAAAGACAGCATCCAGAGCGCTGCTCGTGTAATGTCCTAAAAAGTCTTCCATCACTTCTGAGAGTCAACTCTACAGATGGCCACTGAATCGAGTGATTGTTTCGCTGGTTTGCTGGTCATAATAATAACTACTGAACTGAATTATGGTGTTGAAGATTATGGCACTGTGCTGGGTAAATCGATGGGGTTTAGTCGCACTATTGGTGTTTGTGACGGGCGGTTGCGCTATGTCGCCACTTTCTTTTCTTGAGTCGAATGCCGACGCGGAGCACATCATTGCTGCTGAACCGGATGAAGCGTCCACAGCAGCGGAACAAAAGCCCCCGACATTGAGCGAATCACCCGCAACAACCTCCGAGCAAGTTGTTCAAGAACCCCCAAAGCTGGAGACGTTATCGTCTTTCCCAGGCAACCCCCTCGCGCCGGGAAGCAAGGGTGAAGCTGTCGTCCAGTTACAAGAAATGCTGTTTGAGGCGGGGTTCTATCGGGAAAAAATTGATGGGATTTTCGGTAAACAAACCCAGGCTGCTGTCACTGCAGCGCAGAAGGCGCTGGGTCAGCCGGTTGAAAAGCAATGGCGAGAAGAACATTGGCTAGCTTTGCAAGCTTACCAAGGGCCAAGCTTACCCGAACGACCGGCACAACCTGATCGGGTGGAGATAGACCTTGAGAAGCAAGTGCTCTATTTGGTTAAAGCGGATCAGGTGGTTGCGATCATGCCGATCAGTAGCGGCAACGGCGAAACCTATGAAGATCGCTGGGGACACAAGGTGCAAGCAGATACGCCGGTGGGCAATTACACCCTGTATCGGCGGCTAAATGGTTGGCGAGAATCCTATTTAGGGAGATTGTACCGGCCGTGGTATTTCTTCGAAGGTTATGCCGTGCATGGTTCCGCCAGCGTACCACCGAAACCCGCTTCGCATGGTTGTGTACGAGTTCCGATGTGGGATGCGGATTATCTGGCCGAGGAGTTGGAGTTAGGAATGCCGTTGTATGTTTGGGCCGGCTCCGAAAATGAGCGTTCTCGCAACGAGACCGATCAACAACAGCGAGTTGATCCGACAGCAGATACTTTTAACGTGTCGGCTCAAGGGGCTGAATCTTAAATCGTAGACGCGCAGAGGGCCCCTTGACCTCGGATAATATGCTTCTTAGTTCGGAATCCAAACGGGGTATGTTTTTACTGGGCTTGGCAAGTGAACCCCTCACTGTCCCAAGTCACCATCGCGTCATCTCCCTTGGTCCAGAAAGTGACATTCTGACCTTCGTATTTTGAGCCACTAGCCGAGGGGTTCAGCATGGCGACTACTTGATTAGGAATCCGGGTCAGTACCGCTGCGGGCAATTGGGTGTCCTTATAAAATATCGCGGTGATCGAATCGCCACCTTCACAGGAGTAATTTACTGGTTCCGGCACGACAAAATCGCCATAGGCAATCTGCAATTCGGTAATCCGCGACTCATAGCTGAACAGCACGCAGTTATTCACATCTTGCGCTTTCCAGCAGTCATTACGTCCTTTAACCCAGCCGCGCTGAAAAGCTTTGAGGGTTTTGAGTTCGTCCTTGGGAGCTTTTTCCAAGGCTGCTTTATAGACTTCGGCCAGCTGTTGATCCAGCGTTGCCAGCTCAGCATTCTTACAGATCATTTTCTCGACCTCGCCTTCAGCTTTTGCGCAGTCGAAGCTGGGATCGGCGGCGAGGGCAGCTGCAGACAGTAAGCCAAAACTCAACGTCGAGCCGAGTATGCCGGTCAGTGATAAGGAATATCCTTTTTTTAATGAAGGTGTTCTCCAGATGATGTTCATATGTCGTCTACCGTTTGGAAGCAGCTCATCGGTCTTTCAACTCAGTAATGCGCACTTCATATGCATCCTTGACACAAGCATATTGGTCGTCGGCTTTCCAGCAGTCATTGCGGCCTTTAACCCAACCGATCTGTTCAGCCTTGAGTAATTTCTGCTCGCTGGCGGGCGTATTCTTATAAAGGGCTTTATAAAGGTCAGTGAGGTTGCGGTCGAGTGCGGCAAGCTCGTCATCCTTGCAAATAAGCTCTTCAGCTTCATGTTCGGCCTTACTGCAATCGAAACTCGGTTTACTTGCATGCAATGGAGCAGCAGCAGTCACACTTATGAATAAAAGCGCTAAGGTAAGTACCAATTTCATAGATAAGTTCTCCGAGTGTTTTTCAGGTTTCCTGCAGATGCTCAATCTTGAACATTTAATAAACCACTCCGCAGCCTGCTGCGGGGTGGTTAGAAAGAGATTATCCTGGAAACTATAGATTTTCAGACTGTTAATCGCCTCATTTCTTGGCAAGCTACGGGTAATAAGACCTATAGAGATTTCACGGTGTCTCTCGTCAAAATCCAATTTCATCCCTGGCCGGACTCGTCTTGATCAGTACAGGTAATACTGACTATCGTGTACCCTGCCGTTGCGGTCGAAATTACAGGTGTAATCGACTTGATGGGGCTGTTCGTGGCCGTAACGCACCTTTGCCTTACCAGTCAGAGTACGACCGTCCAGTTTGCTGGATTTAATGCGCACATCCGCTGTGTGATGACGCTCATCACGAAGACGATAGGACAAGGCCTCAAGACATTCGTCTTCCAGCACTGATTTCTTGCCGCTCAGGTCACTGTCCTGATCGTCGTCACTCTGTGCGGCGACGGCCGCCAGTATGGCCAGTCCCGCACCGACCGCCAGCGCGGTGCCAACGCTAACGTCATCGTCTTCCTTAAGGGCCGGATGCGGGCCGTCGTAATGATAGGATTTTACGTGGCCGTGTTTGATTTTGCAGTCGAATGGGTGCTTATCGCCTTCGTATTTGACTTTGCCGTGCACCTTGAACTTATGGTTGCCAATCTGTTCAGCTCCCACGTGGCGAAATTTATCGACCTTGTAGACTTCCAGAATTTTGCTTTCGCAAAGCTTGATGGCCTGATTTTCTTCTTCGGAAGCCAGGCCGGCGTTGGGTAAAACGAGCGCCAGCGAAATGGCGGTGCCCAATAAGGTACGCGAAATATAGGTTTTCATCTTTGCTGTCTCCTTGGGGCGGGGAAGGGAAAATACCAACACTTAAGATTCTGCGGGCAAACCCGACTTCACCACATGGAGCGCTACTCCAGTGGTGTGTTCTAACACCGGCGCATCGGTGACCAGCATCGTTACGCCGGGTTCTAATAAGTTGTCCAATGCGGCGGCAAACTCTTCGGGCATGCGGAAATGCTCGGTCGGTTCCGTTTCGTGTTCCCAGCGCCCGCTGCCGGCATGGCCAGGCATACTTACGGCAACCCAACGGAGCGGGGCAGCATTGTTATGGGATACATAGCGGTTTGGTCCTTTGCCCTCGCCTTCCACTGCCATATACGCATGGGTACCGAGCGGCCGATTAGGATCTCGCAAGGCGACACGGGCTTGCCCGATCTCTACACCATTGCGGAGCACCAAGGCCAGTTGATCGGCGGCACTGACCACTACGGTTACGGGGCCAACTGGGGATTGTTCGGGTTGCCAACGGAAATCCTGAGTGCTGGTCAGCGGCGCAATGAGTTGAGCGTCACCGGTTGCAGTATCCACCGGTGCCAAAGCATGCGGGTGTGCAACATGCCTTGGTGCAGTGGCTTCATCGGCAACCACTACGGTCATGCCTTTTTCAGTGATCTCAAATAGCTGGTGGGCGAATTCCGAAGGTAAATGGACGCAACCGTGGGAGGAAGGATAACCGGGCAAGCCACCGGCGTGTAACGCCACGCCGTCCCATGTCAAACGCTGGCTGTAGGGCATCGGGGCGTTACCGTAAGTGCTGGACCGATGGTCTTTGTCTTTGTTAAGAATGGTGAATACGCCGGTAGGCGTGCGATGTCCCTTTTTGCCGGTACTCACCGTGGCTATTCCGATGCGAACGCCGTTGCGGTAAACGTGGGCAAGCTGGTCCGTGAGGCTTACCACGATAACAATGGGACCGGATGGTTCTAGCTGGCCTTCCCAGATAAATTCACCCGGCTTCAATTGCTCCGGTGGGGTGTCGGCGGGGGCAGATTGCTTCGCGCCCCAAAAGGGTGTTGCTGCACAGGCCAGTGGGACGAATAGCAGCACAGCGAAGAATAACTTTATACAGCGCATTGGGTCATTACTCCATCGGATGGTTAGTGGTTACAAACAGTTACAAACAGGCATTCCCAATAATGAGATTCCACGTTTCCTGGATCGTAGCGAGACTGCAAATTGTAGGGGCTAGTCGTGGTAAGGGCGACGGCGTTCATCCGTAACTTTTCTATCATATGGATTGTCCACCGCTGATGAGTGGCAGATCTAACAGTGTCGTTTTTTGTCCAACATTTACAGCAATTATTGTATATTTACTGTAAGTGTTTTGTACATTATTTTAGGCTAACATAAATACCACACTAATCAAGAGGAAACCATACCGATGAAATATTTCTTCGCGACTAGCGCACTGATGCTCATTGCATGTATTGCTGCCCTGCCGACCCTTGCTGAGGATGAGATTCGCAGCGAGCGTGTGCAATTCAAAGCCAACACTTCCGGCACAACGATAAAAGCCAAGATTAAAGGCCGCGAGACGGTGGATTACCTGCTGGGAGCCCGTGCCGGCCAGACTCTGTCGGTCACCCTGGAAACCGACCACAGCGCCAACTATTTCAACGTGATTCCGCCCGATGCGGACAATGAAGCCGTCTTTGTCGGTTCGACCGAAGGCAACAATTACTCAGGGAAACTTGATCTGGATGGCGACTGGACGATCCGCGTTTATCTGATACGGGCTGCTGCACGCAGAGGCGAAACTGCTACTTACACGCTCAACATTGGCATCACCGGCGAACCGGACTCAGCAGCGGCGCGCGAGGCCAATGACTTTGGCCCTCGGGAGTGGGATGCACGCGGGGATCTACCGTGTGCACGGGGTGGCCAGCCGATGCAGAACGCGGCCTGCCCGTTCAAGGTCATTCGTTATCGATCCGAGGTCGAAACGGGCGCCACCATCTATGTCCTTGCTCCTGGCACCGGGACCGAACGGATTCTTTATTTCAACAACGGTGAGTGGTCTACCGACAGCGCCGAACCCGTGCAGGTCAACAAGCGTTCCGATTTGTGGTCACTGGTGGTTGAGGATGAGGCCTACGAGGTTCCTGATGCCGTTATGTTCGGCGGCTGATCAGTTCACGTCCTGACTTTGCGCTCATGCAACAGGGTAATCAACGCCCCGATGCATAACACTAGGCCCGACAGATACACCCAGAGCACATAGGCGAGAATCAATCCGAATAACTCAGCGAGCTGAATCAGGTCCCTTGCCGCGCCGTCATACCGGTGAAAATGACCAATATTGACGGCGTACAGGGTAAAGCCATACTTGCAGAGTTCCCACAACACCGCACCAGCTAGCGCGCCACGCAAGACTGCAGCTAGCGGTGGATGCGGTACGGGGACAAAGTAGTACAGCAAAGCTAGCATCAGTGCAGTCGCAATCAGGGCAGCGATGGTGCCGATCAAGCGTTCATGCCCCTCGATTTCACTGACAATCCAACCGGCCTCGGCGAGCGCCTGCAGGCCACGATGCTCCATTACGTATAATGCACTGGAAAGTGAGAACGTAAACAGCATCAACAGCATGATCTGAACTACCATGTGCAGATCGAACAGGTAACCGGTCAGAGGTGAGCGTGGCTTACGCTGCGTTGATAGAAACATCCGTTCCACCGCTACCCGCAACGATGTCATTAGGCTCAGCAACGACAGTACCAGCGCAACAGTACCCGTGGTGGTGACTACATGGCGGGCTGTAATCAATCTTTCCAGGAAACTGGCGAAAAAGTCCACTTCGCCGGAAGGTAGCAGGTTGTTAATAAAACCATTGACCGCTGACCATACCTGCGCATCGTTTAGCAAGTGTCCAAGCAGTCCGGTTATGACGACCAAAGCCGGCACAAGCGCCACCAACCCTTTAAAGCCGATCGCCTGTGCGCATAGAAAAATGTCTGCGCGTGACAGTTCCTGATACAGCCTTCCAATGAAGGTCAGAGCCTGCTTCAAAAATTTCTCCTGTAGCTGGTTTGACAAGACCGGGACAACCATAGGATTTCAGGCGGAGCGCGCCCTGAATTTCAGTTGAAAACCGAGTTGCGAGACCTGTGGTAAAGGCACGGCTTAGAATTGACGTCGGAATCGACTGACACCGCGACCTTACTTTGCTGGCATGGTTTTTCGATACGATATCGCTTAGAACCCGCAATGCAGAAGCGTTAACTTCTCCGAGCAAAAGTCTGCTTAGGCGGCTGTTCGGCTCTCATCCAGAAAAGGCAGAAGCAACGCCTGCACATCGACACGCGCGCCGATGCGCGCGCAGAGCAAAAAGGAACCCACTAGCTTGCGGTGCAAAAACATCGTCTCTGGAGGCGGGGCACGCCGAAAACCGTGTTGAAACGCGAGTTCAAAACCCAACGCGCGCGCCCGAGCTGGCAGTTCCGAACCGACAAAATCATACAGTCCCTGGTGTCGCAAGGGTTCACATATCAAGATCATGAGATCCACTACCCTATCGATATAATGACCCGGGTCTTCCGGGCTCAGATACCCGATAGCAAAGGCTGCATCGCGCACGGCGGTGCGATCATCGGTAATGATGGCGCGACATAAGTGGATGTACTGCTCAACCAATGTCGCAGAAAACTCTCGCACCGAACCGAAATCCAACAGAACAATTCGATCACCTGCCGATTCAAGCAGGTAATTAGCAAAGTTGGGATCGGTTTGCATGCAGCGGAACTCGAACAATTCGCGAAACATCAACCTCTCCAACGCCTCGCCAATGGCATCGCGCCGCGTTTGAGAGATGCCCTCCCCAGTCAGTGTCTCCAGCGGTTCGCCTTCCACAAAATCCATGGCCAGGATACGCTTGGTGGTAAAGTCAGCGTGGACACACGGCAGGTGTAAACAGGGATCGTCGGCCACCAGATCGCGGTAGTGTTCCAGAAAGCCCGCCTCTTGCAGATAATCGGCTTCTTGGCGTAATTGACGCTTGGCCTCAGCGATTAATCCAGCGACATCCAGATCGACGGGCAATACATTCGCCAGCCGCAATAACAGCGCGACGTTGTTGACGTCGCTATCAATACTGCGTGCCACCCCCGGATATTGAATCTTAAGCGCCAGATCCCGGCCATCCATGGTCCGGACCCGATGCACTTGACCGATTGATGCGGCGGCTAGCGGTTCAAAATCAAACTCACTGAACCGGGTCTGCCAACCTTTTCCATACTCCATACCTAACAAGCGACGTAGTTGCGATAACGGCATCGGATTGGCATCGGAACGCAGTAAAGCTAGGGCTTGGGTGAAAGCCGGTGGTAGCAGGTCGGCGCTTTCCATGGAGAGCAGCTGGCCCATTTTCATGGCCGCACCCCGTAGATGGGAAAATCGTTTGGCTAGTTTTTCGCCGTTACGGGGATTGAACAGCACTTCAAAGGTATTGCTGGGTTTCCCCTGTAACAGTCCTTGCAGGCTGGTGGCCGCACTACTGAGGGCGAAATCGCCTAACAGCATTCCGAAATTGAACAGCCTTCCCAGGCGACTGGTTGGCACGCGGGATGAGCGGGGGGATGTTTTTTCAGACAATGGAGATCTGTAGGCTTCGCAATAACTAACGATGGGACGCCACTTCAATGGACACTTTAATGGGCGCGGTTATATGAATGGATGAGACAACGGCAAGCGGTAGGGTTCCAGGTCGCCGTAAAGATTGCTTGCGACAGTATCCCGACTCATACTCAGTGGGGGAAATTGGAAATATTCGATGTGGCATACCGAAACATCGAGCTTTGCCGCAAAGTGGAGAAAACTGAAATGAGAGGTCAGACCTGATGCCGTCAATTGACCCACATAGCTTGAGAATTTTGTTGGGACAAAATCTAACCTATCAAGGCCAACCGTATCGCGTAATCGATATTCTTGAGGAGGGGCCGGCGCTAGTGCTGCAAGAATATTCCGGGCGTAAAACCATTCAAGCCAACCAACATGGCGAAGCCAGTCGTTGGGCTCCTCAAACTGTTACCGTGGCGATACTGAACATTCGACGCGATGCGCTCAATCCTATGCTACCTGAGATAGCCGACTGGTTATCCTGAACAGGATTTTCCACACACCATTAATAGCTAGCAGCCAGTAAAGCTTCAACCCGCGCCAAATCCTCTTCCGTATCTACCCCGGCGGGCGGAATCTCCGCCGCTGCTTCGACGAAAATACGCATGCCGTTCCATAGCGCCCGTAATTGCTCCAGGGATTCGGCTTTTTCTGCTGCACAAGCGGGAAGTTGTGGATAGAGTCGCAAAGTCGCGACCCGATAGGCATATAAGCCAATGTGGCGTAAATAGGCGGTGTCATCAGGCAACCGGGTGGGTTCGCCATTGTCACAAAACGCTGCGCGATGGTAAGGGATGGGCGCACGGCTAAAGTACAGTGCATACCCTTGGCCGTCGGTGACTACTTTGACGACATGCGGGTCGAACAACTCATGCAACGTCTCAATGCGGGTGTGTAGCGTTGCCAGCGCTGCTGTCGGGTGCTCGGCCAACCCCATTGCGACTTGGCGAATCAAAGTCGGCGCGATCAGCGGTTCATCGCCCTGCAGATTGACCACGATATCGTCATCCGCCCAACCTTGCCGTTCAACTAATTCAGCCAAGCGGTCGGTCCCTGAAGCATGATTACCGGAAGTCAGACAAACGGTAGCACCGAATTCTTCGGCAACCGTCCGAATGCGTTCATCGTCAGTGGCGATGATGACTTCGCTTGCCCCGCTAGCCAATGCATTGCGGTATACGTGCTCAATCAGCGGTGCGCCCGCAAGGATTCGCAAAGGCTTGCCGGGGAGGCGAGTCGAGGCATGACGGGCAGGGATGGCGACTCGAAAATCGAGATTCATCCGGGAACTGTTTCGTCTTCTTGCAGCTGTCGCGCTTCCGATTCCAGCATCACCGGGATGCCATCGCGAATCGGATAGGCCAACCGGCTTGCCTTGCAGACCAGCTCTTGGCGTTCTTTGTCATAGGTCAGCGGTGCTTTGGTCACCGGGCAGACCAAAATATCTAACAGTTTCTTATCCATGGTTTTTATACTCAAATTTAAGCTAGGCGTGACTTGAACTGATGCGCGACAGGCGGGCCAGCAATTGTTGCTCCAACAACCCG
This sequence comes from Candidatus Competibacteraceae bacterium, assembly GCA_036351435.1. Lineage (GTDB taxonomy): Bacteria > Pseudomonadota > Gammaproteobacteria > Competibacterales > Competibacteraceae > JAAUQA01. Next base: position 7,986 of record JAZBPA010000419.1, on the reverse strand, counting down.
TCCAATTGGGTTGTCACCGGTACATACCAGTGCCATTCCTTGGCCCAGGCGCGGCACTTGACGGCATCTTTTTCGGTCATCAGGATCGGCAACGCGTCTTTGAAATCCAGTTCCGCAGGCGTGTAAGGATAATGATCGGGAAATGCCGTCTCTACGATATGCAGAGAATGTCCCCGTAAATTGTCGAAAAACCGTTGCGGATGACCGATACCGGCGACCGCGCGCACTAATTCATGGCGGAAATGGGCTAGATGACAGGTAACGGTCGGATCCTTGAGATTAACTGCCCGTTCACCAGTCAGCGTCATCAAGTATTCTCCTACCTGTGCAGCGCCGTTGCTGACCACGAAATCCACTCCGTACAATCGGCTTAACGGTTCGCGCATGGGTCCGGCCGGCAAACAAAGGCCGTTGCCGAACCGCCGTTGGCCATCGAGCACTGCAATTTCGATGTCACGCGCCAATCGGTAATGTTGCAAACCGTCGTCGGCCACGATGACATCGCAGTCGTGTTGACTCAACAAGGCCCGCGCCGCAGTGACCCGATCGGGATCTACCAGAATAGGACAGCGGCAACGCTGCGCTAACAGCACCGGTTCGTCGCCTACCTCTGTGGGGGCGCTGTCGGGCGTCACAAAGCGCGGCCAGTTTTCACTGCTGCCGCCGTAACCCCGGCTGATAATACCGGGGCGATAACCAGCGCTACGCAACAATTCCACTAGATGGATTACTAATGGCGTTTTGCCGGTACCGCCTACGGTGAGATTTCCCACCACAATCACCGGCACGCCTACTCGCTGAGACTTGAGTAATCCCCAGCTATACAGCTGACGTCGCAGCATGACCAAGCCACTGAATAATAACCCCAACGGCCATAACGCTGTAGCAACCGGGTTGCGGGAATACCAGTAGCGTTCCAGCCCGTTCATGCGCTATTGATCCGTAGCCGACTCGGCTTGGTATTGTTGCACGGTGATCGCTAATTGCTTGATACCGATTTTGCCCGCGACATCCATGGCGGTGACCACCGCTTGGTGAGGGGTCTCGGCATCGGCACTGATCACCAGTGGAAGCTCTGGATCATCGCCGACCGCCTCCATAAGCGCTGCTTGCAGAGTTTCCCGGCGTGTATCGGACAGCGCTTTACCGTTGATAAAATACTGCCCCTGCTCGTCGATACCAATTTCCAGCTTTCCCCTATCCTCTTCGGTAACAGTGGGCGCTTGGTCGGCTTCGGGTAAATTGATGCTCAGTTCAGTTTCCTTACGGAAGGTCGTAGAGACCATAAAAAAAATCAACAGCAGAAACACCACATCAATCAGCGGGGTCAGATTGATATCCGGCTCTTGGCGGCGGCGCGGACGCAAATTCATGGCCCTGGCTGCTTAGTGCTGTGATGAATAATATCGACTAAACGAATCGCCTCATCTTCCATGCGGATCACTAGCTCATCGACGCGTCCGGTGAAATAACGATGAAACAGCAAGCTCGGAATTGCTACTGTCAGACCGGTTGCCGTAGTGATCAGCGCCTTGGAGATTCCACCGGCCAATAATTCTGCATTGCCTGTGCCCTCGACCGAAATCACTGTGAACACCTGAATCATGCCAAACACGGTGCCTAACAACCCGAGCAGCGGAGTAATGGCCGCTATCGTACCCAGCGTGTTGAGAAACCGTTCCAGTTCATGCACCACTTGGCGACCGCTATCCTCGACGCTTTCCTTGACGATTTCCCGGCCTTGTTCACGATTCAGCAGGGCAGCGGCGACGATTCTGCCTAATGGAGACTGCTGCGCAAGTTTAGTGAGGTTATCCGGTGTGATGCGGTGGGTAATTTTTCCGCCCTGGGACCAGTGGTGCAACGCTTTGACCAGATTGGGTGGCAATACGCGCACCAGCCGCAACGACCACAGCCGCTCAACGACGATGGTCATCGCCACGATCGAACACAGCAAAATGGGCCACATCAACCAACCGCCAGCTATAAACAGTTCTACCACGTTATCCTCGGGTGTTTCGTGATTACTGGTAAGACGCCCAGCATGATACTGGATTTACCACCACTAAGGTAAGCATACTAGTCGATGTGTTGGTGTCATTTTCTGAGTGTGAATAGTCATTATGAATCCTAATACTGCCCTGATTCAGCGCGACCTGGCCCACCTGTGGCATCCGTGCACGCAAATGAAAGATCATGAATGGCTGCCCCTGTTACCCATTCGTCGGGGTGAAGGGGTTTGGCTGGAGGATTTCGCTGGTCAGCGTTATTTGGACGCGATCAGTTCTTGGTGGGTCAATTTATTCGGCCATGCCAATCCGCGGATCAACGCCGCCCTGAAAGACCAGCTTGATAAGCTGGAACATGTCATTTTCAGTGGCTTTACCCACCAACCGGTCATTGAACTTGCCGAACGCCTGGTGAAACTGACTCCAGACGGTTTAGAACGGGTGTTCCTGGCGGATAACGGCTCATCCGGTGTCGAAGTCGTATTGAAAATGAGTTATCACTATTGGCTTAATTGCGGCAAGGGCGAAAAAACCCGCTTTATTACCCTGAGCAACAGCTATCATGGCGAAACGCTGGGTGCGTTGGCAGTTGGCGATGTGGCTTTGTATAAGGAAACCTATGAACCCTTGCTGATGAAAGCGTTGTCCGTACCGTCCCCGGAAGCGTTTCTCCGAGATCCCGGTGAATCCCCCGCCGATTTTGCCCGCCGCCAGTTCGTGCATATGGAAAACGCTTTGGCAGAACACGCCGATACGGTCGCTGCGGTTATCGTCGAACCCTTGGTGCAATGCGCAGGGGGGATGCGCATGTACGATCCGATCTATCTCAGCTTACTGAGAGACGCCTGTGATCGCTACGGCGTACATCTTATTGCAGACGAAATTGCGGTTGGTTTCGGACGCACGGGAACCTTATTCGCTTGCGAACAGGCTGATATTTGCCCCGATTTTATGCTGTTATCCAAAGGCTTGACCGGTGGCTATCTGCCGCTGTGTGTAGTTATGATGACCGATCAGATTTACCAAGCGTTTTACGACGAATACCAGAATCTGACCGCGTTTCTGCATTCGCACAGCTACACCGGAAATCCACTGGGTTGCCGGGCGGCATTGGCCACCTTGGATATTTTCGACAGCGATAACGTCATCGCCAATAATCGTCTGTTGGCAAAAGCGATGGCGGACGCTGTGCAGCCATTACAAGATCATCCGCATGTGGGGGAGATCCGCCAAACCGGGATGATTCTCGCTATGGAGATGGTTAAGAACAAAGACCGCCGTGAGATTTTTCCTTGGCAGGAGCGCCGCGGCATCAGAGTTTACCAACATGCGTTAACCCGAGGCGTGTTGTTGCGCCCGCTCGGTCATGTGGTCTATTTTATGCCGCCTTATGTAATTACCCCGGAAGAGATCAACCTGTTGGCTGAGGTCGCTGGTGAGGGAATCGATGTGGTGACCCGCGATTAATCGTGGAGCGCTAGCGGTTGCTATCGATTAGGCTCGCTAGGTGAGCGTCTCAGTTGGGCATTAATAGTGCGCAACGCCAACCCGAAATCGTCTCCCAATACAATAGCCCCACTGGCCTCAAGTATTTGGGTATAACAGGCGGTCACTTGACCGCCGATAAATACGGGCGTTTGAATCTGTTTCACAAACTCAGGCAGCTCCTTTTCCACAACAGCTGCAGGGGTGTGTTGCGAACCGGATAGGACGACAGCGTGACCACCGGTTTGCTCCACTACGTCCGGTAATGCCGTGAGCGGTGTATTGGCACCTAGCAAGACAACGCGAAAATCGCGATCAAGCGCGGCTAAGGCGAATAATAAAATACCTACCTCGTGATGCTCGCCCGGTAGACACGCAGCAAGTAGTTTAGGACCGCGCGCATCGCGACTGTGGTGATGAAAGCGAGCACCGAGTTTATTGCGCATAAAGACGCTGAAAAAATGTTCTTCGGCAACGCTGCCTTGGCCTTGTTCCCAGCGGTCTCCCAACTCCCGGAGCAGGGGAACAATCAGTTGATGAGTCACCAGCTCTATGGGATAGAGGGAAAGGGCCTCAGTGTAAATTTGGTTGAGAATGCGTTCGTCAAACAGACCAATAGCCTGCACTAACCGCTGTCGGTAACCGGTCCAGGGATCGTACTCCTGTTGGTCTTGCAACACTTCTACCGGCTGCTGGTCTTGGTGCAAAACCTGACCCACTTGGCTAATCGACATGCCGTTATTTAACAGATTGACGATTTGATTAATCAAATCCACATCGTTTAAGGCATATAACCGGTGTCCCTTTGGCGTTCGGATTGGCTTGATCAAGCCGTAACGGCGTTCCCAGGCGCGCAAAGTTACCGGGTTAACTCCGGTCAGGTTAGAGACGGTGCGGATGGGTAACAAGCCATCTCGCGGTAGTTGCTCGGAATTTTGTGACGACGTTGCCATGGGTACGCCTATTAAGAACGCTCAACGCGCAAGTGACTCGTTGTGCCACTCATTGATTTAGCCAAGATCGCCCCACAGCACCTGCAGAGCGGTCAGCGCCGCGACCCCGGCTGTTTCTGTGCGCAATACCCGAGGACCTAAACGTATGCTGGTAAAGCCGGTTGCACGTGCCGCTGCAGTTTCCGTTGGACTGAGTCCGCCTTCAGGGCCGATCAGCAGGGTGATCTTACTGGAAGGTGACGGAATATGACGCAAGCCGGATAGCTGCGCAACCGGATCCAGAAGCAAGCGTAATCCCGGATTAACTTGGCTGTTTAGCCATGCGTCTAGCGACAAAACGGCTAAAAGCTGTGGCAAACGGTTGCGACCGCATTGCTCACAGGCACTTGCAATCACCCCGTGCCAATGCTCCATGCGCCGCGTCAAGCGAGCATCGGATACGTTGACGACACTGCGCTCGACCAGCAGGGGCTGAATAGCATTGACACCCAACTCTACCGCTTTCTGCAAAGCATAATCCATTGCTGCTCCCTTAGAAATGCCCTGAGCCAAGAGCACATCTAACGGCGATTCCGCTTCTTTTGATATGAAGTTGCCGACACATGCCGTTGCTTGACGGCGTTCGACGGTTTCGATAACTGCTTGAAACTCTCCACCTTGACCGTTAAATAATACGCACGGCATCCCCGGCTTCAAGCGCAGTACGCGAACGATATAGTGGTGCGCGGCATCAGTGAGCGTAATGCGCGCGTCGCTGCTCAGCGGGATAGGTAGATAGAGCCGGGGGGTTCTCATGGTTTTTTTTGTTGGTAATGGGTTAAGGCTATAAGGCGTATGAACCGGGCCTTAAGGAGCAAGCCGTGGACATGGCACTCAATGGCAGTGGCATCCGGGATACGGCGCGGGTGTTGAAGATCAACAAAAACACGATCATCGGGACGTTAAAAAAAGCACCGCGCTTGACCCCGGTAAATCCCTGTTGCGCCACAGTGAGGGCGAGCGGGGGAGGTCAGGTGCGGGTAGCCCCCGCTTTGGAGGCTGAACTCGACGAGCAATGGTCGTTTGTCGGAAACAAGACCAATCCCCGGTGGCTGTGAGATGCTGTGGATCATGCTACCAACACCGAGTTGGCCTACACGTTCGGTCGTCACCAAGACCAGGTAGTTAAACCGCTTAAAGCCCTGCTGAAACCCTTTGGCATTCGCCGCTATTATACCGACGACTGGAGAACCTATACGCGCTACCTGGATGCTGAGCAGTATACCGTTGGTCAGCAGAATACCCAGAAAAGCTCATATTGTCCTTAGGTGTTCTGTGGCGACCGCGCCTAACTTCAAATAGGCTACCCTAAAAGGTGTTTCACTTTACGCTATGTTGAGTAAATCAAATCTCCCTGCCGCAAAAGAATATACCCCATGATCATCTGCACGTCAGCCTTCCAAACTGCTGGATCAGGTGCGCACTAAAATCCGACTCAAGCATTACAGCATTCGCACCAAGCAAGCCTATATGGAATGGATTCGTCGCTTTATCATGTTTCATGATAAAGCTTTACCCTTCGGTCGTCTCGACGATCATGATCTACACCCACGTTATCAATCGGGGCGGTCAGGGCGTGACCAGCCCCTTGGATATGATCTAAAAACCAATCCGTTGCAACGGCTGACATTCCCCACCCACCGTTTACAACACAGCACATACATTCAGCCGAAAAGGCGGGTCTAGCCGTGTATATTTTGCGGGGAAAAGCGTCCAAACTATTCGCCTGAATGAAATTGAATACTGCGCATGCCCTATCCCTTAATCCAGCTGTTCCAATCGATGCCGGATGGAGTTTCTGGCCGTGCGCACCACAGGCAAACCTGACCTCCACTGTTCTCTAAATCTGGGGAAACCATGACCGACTTTACCGTTTACTTCAAAAAACCATCCGACTGGCCCGACAGCTTACACATCCATTTCTGGGATACCCAACCGAAGCAAAGCAGTACGGATTGGCCTGGCGCACCGATGACGCCGAAAAAAGACGGTTGGTTCGTTTATCGGTTCAGCGGCGTGCAGTCGGCACGCTTTGTGATCAATGATGCGCAGTGGCGGCAAACCGGCGATTTACAGCGGGATCGAAGCGGTTGGTACGACATTCAACAGGGCTGGTCGGACAGTGAACCCAGCGCTTCAGCAACGTCGGTAACAACACAACAAACCAGTAGCCCCCAGCCCGCCGCACAGACTGCAGATATTTATACTGCTCCGCCGTCTGGCAAGGACTTCCGTGAGGAAACCATTTACTTCCTGCTCACCGCGCGCTTTTACGACGGTGATCCGTCCAATAACTTCTTTTGCCGCGATCGTCTGAAATTCAATCGTGACACCGGCGAACCCGAGGATCCGCACTGGCGAGGGGATTTCAAGGGACTGATTGAGCGGTTGGATTACATCCGCGATTTAGGGTTTACGGCAATTTGGATTACTCCGCCGGTTGAGAACCGCAGCGGGCTCGATTATCACGGCTATCACGCCTATGATTGGACCCGTATCGACCCGCGGTTGGAATCGCCGGATGCGACTTATCAGGATCTGATCGACGCAGCGCACGAACGCGGTCTCAAAATCATTCAAGACGTGGTCGTCAATCATTCCTGTCAGTTCGGTATTCGCGGCAAGGTCCATATCGATCATCTGCCGATGAAATACTACGTGCCGCAAGGCTCGGAGCAAGGCCAAGTCAACCACGGTCCTTACCAAGGCAACCTTGGCAACTACGCATGGCCGAATCGTGACGACATCGACAATCCGGTCGCGCCGGACTGGTACAAAGAACGTCATGACAAAGACCCGGAAGGCGTGGAACCGCTGGTCGATCCCCTCACCGGGGAAACGGTGCCCAAGTCCGGCTATAATCCGGGCCGCTTTTTCGGCATCGACGCCAACACGCTTGATCCTGAATGGTATATGCAGGACGGATTTATCTGCGGCGGCGACTGGGAAAGCGCGGCGGTGCAGCGCAAGCATATCGCTGGGGATTGCATCAACCTCGCTACCGACCGGCAGAACGTTAAGGACTATCTGATCGGTTCCATCAATCACTATCTCGACATGGGCGTGGATGCGCTGCGCATCGACACCGTCAAGCATGTGCCGCGTGACAATCTGCTGGAATACGTCAATGCCTGGAAAGAACACAAACCGGGATTGTTCGTATTTGGCGAAAATCTGGTCAAAGGCTACGGTTGGGGTGATCTGGGCGGCGGTGACAATGGCCCGTCCTTCATCCGACCTTGGTGGTATACCCGGCTGGGCCACGACCCTAGCGATCCCAATTCCGGTGGCGATTCCGGTTTTCCTCAGCTTGATTTCGGCTTGTTTTCGACATTCCGCGATAACTTGAGCCGGGGCAGTTACGGTGGGGTCAAGACGGTGCTTGACATGGATTGGATTTACGGCAACGCCACCGAGTTGGTGACCTTCCTGCAAAATCACGATGTCGGCCCGGACAACGATTTCCGGTTCCGCTTCAAGGGCGATCAATGGATGGCGGC
>JAZBPA010000418.1:0-3084 GCA_036351435.1 Candidatus Competibacteraceae bacterium | reverse complement strand
CCGCGAAGTATCTTCCCAAGTGCTGTTTTTGCATCAAGGCCGGGTTGAGGAAAGCGGTTCGCCAGCCCAAGTGTTGGAAAATCCGAGTTCTGAGCGCTGCCGACAGTTTTTATCGGGAATTTTGAAGTAACAGCCTGTGTTTCTATTTTCAATTGACTGTGATTTGCGATTTCTGCGAGGAGAATGATTAATGAAAGCCAAACTATTTATCGTCGGCGTGTTGCTTGTCGCGCTTTTGGGTAGCAACGGCGTCATGGCCAAGGAATGGACCAAAGTCCGCATCGGTGTTGAAGGTGCTTATCCGCCATTCAGTTTTGTCGATCCAGAGGGTAATTTGGGGGGATTCGATATCGATATCGCCAACGCCCTGTGCGCGGCGATGAAAGTAGAATGCGAGTTGATTAAGTCCGATTGGGACGGCATTATCCCGTCGCTGTCCGCACGTAAATTCGATGCCATCATCGCTTCGATGTCGATTACCGAAGAACGCAAGAAAGCAGTCGACTTCACCAACAAGTATTATCAAACGCCGGCCCGGTTCGTGCGCAAAAAAGGAGCCGACCACGAAATCACCACAGAAGGTCTCAAAGGCAAAACCGTCGGCGTACAACGCGCGACGATCCACGACAGTTATCTCACCGACAACCACGGGGATGTGGTCGAAATCAAGCGCTACGGTAGTCAGGACGAAGCGTATTTGGATATGGGTTCGGGCCGCTTGGACCTGATGTTGGCTGATTCCATCGCGGTGTTGGACGGGTTTCTGAAAACCGACGAGGGTAAGGATTTCGAATTCGTCGGCCCCGAGTTGCGTGATCCCCAATGGTTTGGAGAGGGCGCCGGCATCGCTTTGCGCAAGGGCGATGACGAACTGCGCGAGATGTTTAACAAAGCCATTGAGGCCATTCGGGCCGACGGCACCTATAAGACTATTCAGGATAAATACTTCGATTTCGACGTCTACGGCGAATAGCATCCTATGCCTCGAATAATCATCGATTGGCTGGATAGGTGCTAAGGCCGTGTTCGATCTGCATGGCTATGGCCTGAGCATCCTGTCCGGTGCGGTGTTGACCATTGAGGTAGCATTGTTGTCGCTGTTCATCGCAATGCTATTGGGTATGCTGGGCGCATTAGCCAAATTATCCCAATCCCGCATCGCACGGCTCAGCGCTACCGTCTACACCACCGTCATACGCGGGGTTCCGGACTTGGTGTTGATGCTGTTGATCTTTTTCGGCGGTCAGGTCCTCATTAACAAGATCGCGGAGGCAGTCAACTATGAGGATTACATTGATATTAATCCGTTTACTGCCGGGGTAGTAACGATCGGCTTTATCTTCGGCGCTTACATGACCGAAACGTTTCGCGGCGCTATTCTGGCCGTGCCGCAGGGCCAGTTGGAAGCCGGGCACGCTTACGGCATGACCCGTCAGCAGGTGTTTCGGCGAATTCTGCTGCCGCAAATGATTCGCCATGCTTTGCCCGGTTTTGGTAATAACTGGCTGGTATTGTTGAAAACGACGGCTTTGGTATCGGTTATCGGCCTGGACGATATGGTGCGTAAAGCCGCGTTAGCTGCCGGAGCAACCCGCTTACCGTTCACTTTCTATTGCATGGTGGCGCTGGGATTTTTGGTGTTCACCACAGTGTCGGTGTTGTTGCTGCGCTGGGCCGAGCGACGTTACAGCATGGGATTTCAGCAGGAATAGCGCATGGATTTTTCCATCATCACCGAAAATATCGGGCTTTATTTCGAAGGCTTATGGCTGACCATGCAGTTAGTCACCCTCTCCCTGCTGTTGGGATTGGGGCTGGCGGTGCCGTGTGCGTTTATGGCCAATTCGCGCAATTGGCTCTTGAGTGGTCCGGTGTTTTGCTTTAGTTACTTTTTTCGGGGCACACCGTTGCTGGTACAGATGTTCATGTTGTATTACGGCGCCGGCCAATTCGAAATCATTCGGGACAGCATACTGTGGCCGATCTTACGAGAGGCTTACTGGTGCGCACTGATTGCGTTCACCTTGAACACCGCGGCGTATACCACGGAGATCCTGCGCGGCGCGATCAAAGCCACACCGACCGGGGAAATCGAGGCCGCCAAGGCCTGCGGCATGTCCTATTTTCTGATGATCCGCCGCATTGTTCTGCCCAGCGCGTTTCGCCGAGCGTTGCCCGCCTATGGCAATGAAGTGATTTTCATGTTGCACGGCAGTTCGCTGGCCAGTGTAATAACCCTGATCGACATCACCGGGGCGGCACGAATCATCAATTCCCGCTATTACACCCCTTATGAAGCCTTTCTGACCGCCGCTGCTTTTTATTTGGTGCTGACTTTTGTAATCGTGTTCGTGTTCAAACAAGTTGAAAGGCGTTGGTTTGCGCATCTGCGCCCACGGGAAATCAACTCCTCATCATCGGCTTAGCGAACGCAGTAGAAAATCCGTCATTAATGCCAAAGCCCGCTCATAATGCTCGCCTTGGTAAATGTCGAAATGACCGATCGGAAACCGGTGCACTTCGACTTTTTCGCCGCCGCGTTCCGCCACTTTAAATGCTGCACTGGTTGGGGCTACCGCATCTTGCTCGCAGATCAGCATCAGCAGCGGGCAATGCAGTTTTGCCGCGACGCTGACCGGGCGATACAACGGGACGGCCAAGGCCGTTCGGGCGCTGATTTCATTAATAAAACCATTGGGAGTGATGGCTGTAAAACCAGGTAATGCATCCGGCGTGCTCATAAAGGCTAATTTCCCCGGCTCAGCCACAATCGGCAGCCGCCGACCCTGTTTCCCGAATAGCCCGGCGGTCAAATCCAGCAGCGCGTGAGCTGTCATCCGTGTTACCGCGCCTAGACCGGCATAGCGCACCGCGCCTATAAACGCGGCCAAGCCATCCATCATCGGGCATTGCGCCACGATAGCCGCCACTTGGCCATCCCGGACACCGGCAACCAAAGCATGTCCGCCGCCGAATGAAGTTCCCCAAGCTGCGATGCGGTTAGAGTCAACCCCTTCAAGTTGTCGGGCGGTTTTAAGTGCCCCAACCCAATCTTGCAATTGCTGATTGATGGCAAACAATTGT
>JAZBPA010000417.1:0-51480 GCA_036351435.1 Candidatus Competibacteraceae bacterium | reverse complement strand
ATCCAAGCCGAGCAAAAACAGCAAAAAAATGATACCCACTTCAGACATTTGCTCAATAACGGTTGGATCGGATACCCAACCGAACCCCGAAGCACCCATCAATATACCGAGCACGATATAAGCGACCGGCAGGGCTTGCCGCGCATACAAAGCCAAGGTGGCCAATGCTGCAGCGCCGGTAAAAATCAAAAACAGCGAAAAGACGATAGGTTCTTGTGCTAACTCGGTATTCATCGTTATATCCTCCGGTAAACCCTCCTGAATTGCAAAATAATCGGGTCCACTCCTGCATCGATTTGTACATCTCTCCCCTTAACAGGTTATATTTGTTCTATACATAACCCTGTCGTTAATCCACTACTGCCGAGTTATACGCCTATGTCATCTCCGGATGCTACGGAAGCGATTCACATCACGACCTATCAAAATCTGCGGGTTCATCTGGAATCCATGGAATTGCGAGTGGTTTCTGGTCCGGATGCGGGTTTGGAAGCGGTTTTTTGCTTGCCTACCCTGCGGATCGGTACCGCTCCGGATAACGATGTGGTGCTGACCGATCGCGCGATTTCCCGCCATCACGCGGAACTGCGCTTAACCGCCGAGGGTTTGGTTCTGCAAGATCTGGGATCTACTAATGGCACGTTTATCAATGACCTGCGAGTAACAGAAGCTTATCTGGAACCGGGTACTGAGTGCGTGTTGGGTTATTCCCGTATCGTAGTCGGCCAGTGCACGGAGGATCGCCGAGTCTCAGTTCCTCTCCAGGATCGCCTGGGTGATTTGATCGGTGCCAGCGAGCCGATGCGGGAACTTTACGGACTGCTAGCCACAGTAGCACCAACGCCGGTCACGATTCACATTACCGGAGAATCAGGCTCCGGCAAAGAATTGGTTGCCCGCACGATCCATGAACTGTCGGGTCGGGAAGGACCGCTGGTGGTGTTCGATGCTTCGGTGACCGATCCGGAAATGGTCCGTAATGATTTATTCGGTCACGTTAAAGGGGCGTTCACCGGCGCTACCGGTAGCCGCGAGGGCGCTTTTCGCCGTGCCGACAAAGGGACTTTGTTTATCGACGAAATCGGGGAATTACCGTTGGATTTGCAACCCCGTTTGTTACGGGCCTTGGAAAACCGTGAAGTGACACCCATCGGCTTGGATAAACCGGTGCGAGTGGATGTGCGAGTAGTCACTGCAACCCACCGTAATCTGGAAGCTATGGTGGAAGCCGGCGAGTTTCGCGCCGATCTGTTTTACCGACTTTCTGTTGTGCCGGTCAAGGTCCCGCCGTTGCGGGAAATCCGTGGCGACATTCCTCTGCTGGTCGAGGAATTGAGTCAGCGTCTTGAATTAAATTGTCGCGTATCAGCAGAGGCGATGAACGCCCTACAACAGTACGCATGGCCCGGTAATGTGCGGGAATTGCGTAATGTATTGGAACGCGCTGCAGTGCTTGCCGGTGACGGTGAGATTCGCACCCAGCATTTGCACCTGCCTGACGCCGTGTCCTCACCACTGTCACAGAGACCAGCAGCGGAAGATCCGGTAACCCAACGGACTGATTCCGCTGTGCCACGGCCCGGTTCCGGTTCCGGCTCTTTGTCAGAATTAAAGGAAATGGAACGCCAGATGATTTTGGAAGCGATGATCCGGAATCAGAACAACAAAGCGGCTGTAGCTAGGGAATTGGGCATCCCCCTGTCGACCCTGAAACGCCGTTTGAAGGAATATCAGCTTTAAGCGAATCAGCACGGCCTATTTCACCTCGCACCACCATCCGCTCTGAAATCGCCCGCCGATATTACGATGGGCGCGACGATTCGGTTTTCGGCCTCAAGGGATAGGTGCATGTTATAGCGTAACCCCTATTAATTGATTCGATTATAGGGATGAGTTGCGCGATAAATCAAAGGGATATATTTACCCCACAACGCGAACGTTTATGACTCTTGCACATTTTGCCGACCGCTTGGGTGAATACGCCCTGCTGATGCGCCTGGACCGGCCTATCGGTACTTTTTTGCTGCTTTGGCCCACCTTATGGGCGTTATGGTTGGCCGGCCAGGGACAGCCGAATCAGCACATCACGGTGGTTTTTCTGCTGGGCGTGTTTGTGATGCGCTCGGCAGGTTGCGTCATCAATGATATTGCCGACCGGCATCTGGACCCGTTCGTTGCCCGTACCCGCCAGCGTCCGTTGGCCGCGCAGCGGGTTTCGGTGCGAGAAGCGTTCGGATTATTCGCCGTGCTGTGCGTGTTGGCTTTTGGCCTGGTACTGTCGCTTAACCGATTAACACTTGTGTTATCGGTAATCGGGCTGGCCTTGGCAGTCATTTATCCGTTCATGAAACGGTTTCACTCTCTTCCTCAAGTTCATCTCGGCACAGCATTTGGCTGGTCTATTCCCATGGCCTATGCTGCCCTAACCAATACCGTACCGCCGGTGGCTTGGCTGTTGTTCGCGGCCAATGTGGTTTGGTCGGTGGTTTACGACACCATGTATGCGATGGTGGACCGGGAGGATGACCTGAAGATTGGCGCTAAGTCATCGGCCATTTTATTTGGCGAGGACGACACCAAGATCATCGCCCGCTTACAGTGTATTTTATTGGGGTTATTGATCTTAGTGGGGCTGGTGGCCGATTTGGGTTGGGCTTACTACGTGGGGTTATTGGGTGCGCTGTGGTTCGCGCTTTACCAACAATACCTTATTCGTGATCGGGAACCGACAGCCTGTTTCAAAGCCTTTTTGAACAACAACTGGTTCGGGCTCGTGGTGTTTTGTGGGATTGTCCTGAATTTCCTGGCAAAACCCGCGCACTGATGCCGGCACCCCTCTCCTTTCCGCTGTCGTTCAAAGAGATCGATACCCTGCACCAACGCCCTAAAGGGACGGCGTTTCGGGCCTTTAAGCGCTTGATCGAACAACTGCGGGAAGGGGAGCATTATCACTACCTAGCTGCCGACAGCCACCGCGCTGAAATCGAGGCCCTACGTCAGCAGGGCCGGATTTATCCGTCTACGATTAACGTTGTCTTGATGACTGAAGTCGGGTATCAGTTGCTCAAGCAACGCTTGGTATCGGTTGGTTAATCCAATACCAGGACCGCGTCCATCTCTACCTGGGCATTGCGGGGTAGGGCAGCCACACCGATGGCAGCACGGGCGGGGTAAGGCGGCTGGAAATAATCCGCCATGATCTGGTTGACCAGCGCGAAGTGACTAAGGTCGGTGAGAAAAATCGTCAGTTTCGCCGTTTTGGCTAAACTACCGCCTGCCGCTTCGGCAACCGCATTCAAGTTATCAAAGACCCGCCGGATTTGAGCATCCATCCCTTCGACCAATTCCATAGTGACCGGATCTAACGGAATTTGACCGGACAAATAGACGGTGTCCCCGACTTTGACCGCTTGGGAATAGGTGCCGATAGCAGCGGGAGCATGCGGGGTACTGATGATTTCGCGAGGCATGTCTTGATCCTGATTCTAATAGTTCGTTCGGGTTTTGTTACTAACGCCGAGAAATACGCAGCACTTCGGGCAGGGTCCGCAAACGGCGGATGACTTGAGCAAGATGACTGCGGTCGCGTAGGCTAAGCATCAAATTAACATTGGTGGTGATGCCGTCTTTTTCCAACGTATTAATGTTTTCTATATTCGCGTCAGCGGCGGAGATTGCAGCGGAGATTGCAGCTAGGGTGCCACGCTTGTTAGTCATATCCAGTCGCAGCTCTACCGGGAAATCATTGCTAATCTCACCTTCCCATTCCACCTCAATCCATTTCTCGGGGTTATGCTTGTAATCGGCCACGTTTCTGCAGGTTACCCGGTGGATCACGATGCCCCGACCAGCGCTAAGATAACCCATGATTGGGTCGCCGGGCAGGGGGCGACAACATTTGCCAAAGCTGATCACCGTGCCTTCGGTACCTTTGATAAACAACGGCTTGCTATTTTCTCTGCGTCGTTCCAGCACCTGTTCTTCGCCTTCCGGCAGCAAGCGACGGGCAATTAACGGGGCTAAACGGTTGCCGAGGCCAATATCGGCTAGAATATCGTCAAATTGGGGTATATTCAGTTCCTGGCACAAAGCGTCAAGCCGTTCCGGGGAGATTTCATTCAGGCCGCCGAAGTGTCCCAGTAGCGCTTTTTCCAGCAACCGCTTGCCGAGAATGACCGCCTCTTCCCGCTGTAGGTGTTTCAGGTAATGGCGAATGCTGGCGCGGGCTTTAGCCGTGACCACAAAACTCAGCCAGGCCGGGTTAGGGCGGGCCGTCGGGGTAATGATGATTTCCACCGTTTGTCCGGTGGTGAGCGGGGTACGTAGCGGGATTAACCGACGGTCGGTCTTAGCACCGACACAGGTATTGCCGACATCGGAGTGAATAGCGTAAGCGAAATCAACGGCTGTGGCACCACGCGGCAATTCGATGATTTCGCCGCGCGGAGTGAAGACATACACTTCGTCAGGAAACAAATCCATTTTAACGCTATCCAGAAATTCCACTGAGTTACCGGCGCGGCGCTGCATATCCAACAGTTTTTGCAGCCATTGGCGGGCCCGCTTCTGCGCATTATTGCCCTGACTACCGGGGGCTTTGTATAGCCAGTGGGCAGCGATGCCGGCCTCGGCCATCAAATGCATTTCGGTAGAGCGGATCTGTGCCTCAATGGGGATGCCGTTAGGCCCGAACAATACGGTGTGTAAGGATTGATAACCGTTGGCTTTGGGAATCGCGACATAGTCTTTGAAGCGCCCCATGATTGGTTTATACAAACCGTGAATTACCCCTAACACGCGGTAACACGTATCGACCGTATCGACAATGATGCGCGCCGCGTAGACATCGTGGATGTCCTTGAATGCGATTCCCTTATCGCGCATTTTTCGGTAAATGCCCCAAGGGTGTTTGCTGCGGCCTAACACTTTGGCTTTGATGTCTTCCTCCAGCAGTCGATTGCGAATGCGCGTTTCCAACTGCTGAATGACTTCCTTGCGATGGCCACTTAATTTGCGCACTGCTTCGCTGAGCACCCGATACCGGTAAGGGTATAAATAGCTGAAACCCAAATTCTCCAATTCCAGCCGCAACTGGTTCATACCCAGTCGCGCCGCGATAGGCGCGTAAATTTCCAACGTTTCACGGGCGATACGGCGGCGTTTTTCCGACTCCATCGCGTCCAAGGTGCGCATGTTATGCAAGCGATCCGCCAGCTTAATGATGATGACCCGGATATCACGGGCCATAGCCAGAAACATTTTGCGGAAGTTTTCAGCTTGCGCTTCTAACCTGGAACTGAAGTTGATCTGGGTCAGCTTAGTGACACCGTCTACCAGTTCGGTAACCTCGGCACCGAAGCGGTCACTTAACTGCTCCTTGTCAAAAGGGGTATCTTCGATGACGTCATGCAGTACCGCAGCCATGAGAGTCTCATGATCGAAGCGACTTTCGGCCAGGATGCAGGCGACGGCGATGGGATGGAAAACATAAGGTTCGCCGCTTTTACGGCGTTGGGTAGCATGGGCCTCGGCAGCGAAGAAACAGGCTTGTCGGACCTTATCAACTTGCTCTGCTTCCAGGTAGGTGCTGAGCACTGCACAGAGATCAGCGACACGAGCTTCCAATTCGCCTCTCCATTCTAACTCGATGGTGAGGACGGGTGGCTGATGCAGTTCACTGGTTGCAACGCTCATTGCCTATTGGCCCGATGGTTTAAATACCTCAGCCGGTTTCCCCGTTCACTTCCGCCGGGTCGGTATCCTCGGATAACACAGCTGCTTTGCGAGGCAGCGCGCGCGGGTCAATTTTACCCTCAGCGAGTTCACGCAAGGCGACTACCGTCGGCTTATCATTTTCCCACGGCACTAACGGCTCATAGCCGGTCGCGAGCTGCCGGGCTCTGCGGGAGGCTACCAGCACGAGGTGAAAGCGATTATCTACGCTGCCAAGGCAATCTTCTACTGTGATACGAGCCATAATGTAACCTATTAGTGGGAGGGGATTAATAATACGATTTTTGGCGCTAAACAACACATTTTAAGACAATAAAGCCTGGAGTAATTTTCCATGGCGCGCAAGTTGCGTTGAGCGTCGCTGTCGATTGGCAACAACTATCGCCTGCAAGGCAGCCAAGGCCTCGTCGAAATCGTCATTGATCACTAGGTAATCGAATTCTTGGTAATGTGACATATCAGCCACCGCATCTTGCAGGCGGCGTTGGATGACGACCTCGCTGTCCTGACCCCTTGAGTGTAAACGCTGGCGAAGCGTTTCCCGGGATGGCGGCAGGATGAAGATGGTTACCGTTTGGGGTAATCGCTCACGGACTTGACTAGCGCCTTGCCAATCGATTTCCAGAATGATGTCCACGCCTACTTGCAGCCGTTCAATGACGGCATGGCGGCTGGTACCGTATTCATGATCAAATACCCGGGCGTGCTCCAAAAACACACCCTGTTCCACCAAAGCGTGAAAGGTCTGCGGCTCAACGAAATAGTAATCGAGCTTATTTTCTTCGCTAGCACGCGGCGGACGCGTGGTATGTGAGATAGAGACTTCCAGATCCGATGTGGTATCGAGCAGTTTCTTTACCAGACTGGTTTTTCCGGCTCCAGAAGGGGCGGATATAACATAAAGGGTGCCCGGTGTTGTCATCATGCGGTTCCAAGTGTTTTACAGGGCAGATGTTATCAGATCAGCGCTACACACGCCCTGATAAAATCCGATTAGAGGCTTAATCACAAGTAGATAATATGTACGATATCGACACCAGCTTATTAAGAACCTTTGTTGTGCTTGCCGAAACCAGAAGCTTTACTAAAACGGCGGAACGCATCGGCCGTACCCAATCCGCTACCAGTATGCAGATTCGCAAGCTGGAGGATTTGATTGGTGCGCCGCTGTTCAACCGCGATAATCGTAATGTGGAGGTTACCGCGGCAGGTGAACGCTTGCTAGGCAGTGCAAGGCATATCGTGGGGTTATGCGAGGCCCTGCTGCTGCGGTTTCGGGAAACCGAGATCGAAGGCAAAGTGCGCTTCGGTGCGCCGGAGGATTACACAACCCATTATCTGCCGGACATTCTTGCCGATTTCATGGCTTCTCACCCACGCATCATGCTCAACGTGAATTGCGATCTAACCCTTAAACTGATTGAAGGCTTTGAAGTCGGCGACTACGACTTAGTGGTGATTAAACAGGAGCCCGGCAAACTTTATCCTCATGCCGAGCCGCTATGGCGGGAGCGACTGGTCTGGGTGGGGGCTACTAATACCTTCGAGGGCATACGGCATTTCGAGACGATTCGGCGCGATTTTCAGCAAACGCAGCAACCGTTGCCGCTAGTGCTGGCACCCGCCCCCTGCGTCTATCGTCGACGCGCCTTGGAAACGCTCGACGGGGTGGGCCTATCCTGGAAAGTGGTGTATACCAGTCCCAGTTTGGCCGGAACCACCGCAGCGGTTAAAGCCGGTCTCGGCATCACGGTAATGCCCCGCAATATGGTCCCCGACAGCTTAACTCCTTATGAGGCGGAACAACACTGGCCCGTGATCAACGATGCAGAAATCTGCTTGCTGTCGGCCGGTTCAGCCGCAACCTCCGCCACCCGCACGCTAGCCACATTCATTCGCGAGAACGTGTCGTTTAACAAGAAAAATCGAATCCGTTCCAAACAGGCTTGAAGTTGGAACAGCCCATACCAAGCCTGTTTAGCGGTCAAACGTAACAACACCGCCGAGATCAAAATGACCTCTTGGGGCTCGACCTACTTTCGTTACAAGCGCTTGATGTAGAGTTGGTTGAATTCGATCAGGACACTAATGCAGGAGGTGTCTTGGTTCTGGTAGAGTTATACCGCGTTCTCCACCAGAATTAGCACCGAAAGGCTTTAACCGTTGGCAAACAAAGCACCATTTATTATGACAGACTCAGCGGATACCACTGATAGCGCAGCTTTACGGGTTCTGGTTGTCGAAGACAATCCGGGCGATCTGCTGCTGTTAAAAGAAATGCTCAAAGATGCTGGCGAGGAAGACAATCCCTTCGTGCCACCCTTTTATTTGCAGGAAGCACCTGATAAGCAAGCCGCTTCGCAGTGTTTGCAGCAAGAAACCTTCGATATAATCTTGTTGGATCTAAATCTGCCGGACAGCCAAGGATTAGCGACCTTCACCGATTTACGAGATCAGCTGTCCGATGTGGCGGTAGTCGTCTTGACTGGTTTAGTAGACAATACTCTGGCAATGGAGGCGATTCGACATGGCGCTCAGGATTACCTAGTCAAGAATAAACTGGACCATGATTTATTGGTGCGCTCAATGCGTTACGCTGTCGAACGACAGCGTATGCAAAATGAACTCGAACAGATTCGCCAACGTCAATATCGGTTGCAGGAAATTCTCTCTCTGGAGGAGTTATCCAGAACTGGTTTGGACCAAAGAGACAGTGTGCAAAAACTGCTGCGCGACTATACTCTACTGGTCCAACGCCATGTGCGTGCTACCCGTTTGCAAGAACCGCGGCCCGCAGAAGATGTGCGTATGCTTGCACGACAGCTTGCTCGCCTGCATGCGAGGGCGCGGGATGTTGTGCATTTACACCTTAGAGTGTTGGAAAATACCGGCAGCTGGTCCAAATCGGCGGAAGAGCGCGCATTCGCTAACGACGCCCGACTGGTTTTACTGGAATTAATGGGTAATTTGATCGATATTTATTTGGAATGGACGGCGTTAAGGTAACCCATGAGTAATGGCCAAACCTACCTCTTCAAGCTCTACATCGCTGGAGAAACGGCAGCGAGCAGTATGCACGCCGTCGCTAACTTCCAACGCATCAGCGACACCTACTTTCCAGATAACTACCATTTGGAAGTAATTGATATTTGCAAAGAGCCTGAACGGGCTATTGCGGATCGTATTATCGCCACGCCCACCTTGGTAAAAGATTTTCCACCACCTCGATTTAAAATTGTGGGCGATTTATCCCAGCGTTTCGAGCAGGTCAGAGAACTGTTTGGCTTTGCCCGTAAAGATTGAGCCTAGCGACGGCATAGGAATCGTTTTATGCACCAATACCAAAACCTGACTTCCCCGGAGAAAGTTCCTACGGGAATCGAGGGCTTTGAGCATATCACCATCGGTGGCCTACCCACCGGGCGAACCTGTTTAGTGGCAGGTAGTTCCGGTTCAGGCAAGACCCTTTTGGCCATGGAGTTTCTCCATCGCGGTTATACCCAATTCGGTCGTAAGGGCGTGTTCGTCACTATGGAAGAGCGGGCCCCAGATTTGGTTCGCAACGTCAAACGGATGGGCTGGGATTTGGAGCCGCTCCTTGCCAAGCGCTGTCTGATGTTTATCGACGCAGCGCCGGAACCTGTGCCTATCGAAGAATCGGGACCCTATGACCTATCCGGGTTATTGGTCCAAATCAAGTATGCGATTCAGGCCATCGGCGCGGAACTTCTGGTTCTGGATTCGATCGGTTCGCTATTTGATCAGTTCAGCGACAACGCCACTGTACGGCGGGAAATCTTCCGCATTACCGATACGTTGAAGGAATTGGGCGTTACCGCCCTGCTCACCGGTGAACGGCAGGAGGAATACGGGCAGATTTCTCGTCATGGGGTCGAGGAATTCGTCTCGGATACCGTGATCATTCTTCGCAATGTGCTCAAGGAGGAGAAGTGCCGGCGCACTATCCAGGTGCTTAAAATGCGCGGCGACGCCCATTTCAAAGGCGAATATCCGTTTACCATCTCACCCAAGGTGGGCATCAGCATTCTTCCGCTGTCGGCCAGAGAACTCAAGCAATCCTCCACTTCGGTACGCGTCAGCTCGGGTAACGCTAAACTGGACGACATGGCCGGTAGCGGACTGTTCCGCGATTCGATCCTACTGATCAGCGGCCCTACCGGTGGCGGTAAAACCTTGTTGGCAACCACATTTGCGGCGGAAGCGTGCCGTAAGGGTGAAAAAGTATTGCTGCTGGCTTATGAGGAATCTCGGGCGCAGCTGCTACGCAACGCCCAATCCTGGGGTCTGGATTTTCAGAAGTGGGAAGAAGAGGGCTTATTGCGGGTGATCTGCCAGTACCCTGAAGCGATGGGTTTGGAAGATCATTTATTGTTGATTCAGCGAGAAATCGAGGACTTTCGTCCGCAACGCCTGATCATGGATAGTATCTCGGCGATGGAGCGGGTAGGGCCGGTCCGCTATTTCCGTGAGTTTGTCATTGGCTTGACATCCTATGCCAAGCAAGAAGAAGTGTGCAGTTTGTTTACCAGCACCACCCCCAAACTGTCGGGTGGCGACTCCATCACCGAAGCGCACATTTCCACCATCACCGATGCCATTATCTTGTTGCGTTATGTCGAGGTGAACGGTATGTTGCGGCGCGGGATTGCCGTCATCAAGATGCGCGGCTCGCAACACGATAAGCGTATTCACGAATTTACCATTGATGATCGGGGATTGCACATCGGTGTACCGTTCACCAATGTGCAAAACATCATCCTCGGCGTGCCTTCGGCGACGATGCCCACCGAGAGTGAGCAGCTCGGTGGTATCTTCGGTGATGACGACAGTACCGGCAGCGGATCAAGCGTAGCGCTTTAGGGCACATCATCTTAGGGTCATTCATCGGGAAGCGTGAGATAAAACACGCTTCCCTGATCAGGTTCCGATTCGACCCACACGCGACCACCATGCCGTTCGACGATTTTTTTGACAAATGCCAAGCCGCTGCCCTGACCGGCATATTTTCCCGCGTCGTGCAAACGTTGGAACAGCAAAAAT
Source organism: Candidatus Competibacteraceae bacterium (assembly GCA_036351435.1). Classification (GTDB taxonomy): domain Bacteria; phylum Pseudomonadota; class Gammaproteobacteria; order Competibacterales; family Competibacteraceae; genus JAAUQA01. Next base: position 40,686 of record JAZBPA010000417.1, on the reverse strand, counting down.
ATCCTCTCCCGGAATTGAGGTTCAATACCTATCCCGTTGTCGCGCACTGTAAACACCCATACCCCTGACTGGCGTAATGCGGTGATATGGATGCGGGGGGGAGCCTTGCTGCGGAATTTAACCGCATTGTCGATCAGTTGATGAAACGCTTGCCCGAGTTGCCGACGATCCGCTTGTAGCGTAGGCAAAGTATCATAGGTAATCACGGCCTGCTCGGCTTCGAGCACAGGTCGTGATCGTTGTAAGACATCGTCTATCAAAGCAGCGCAATCAGTCAGCTGCCGAGGCCGCGCTTCGCTATCCAGGCGCAGATAGGCAACTAACTCATCCAGCATGTATTGCAGACGATGGGCACCATCGACCGTATAACCGATGAATTCATCCGCTTCCGCATCCAGTCGACCTTTATAGCGTCTGGCCAACAGTCCGGTGAAGCTGATGACCATGCGCAGCGGTTCTCGCAAATCGTGCGCGATGGCGTGAGCTAGTTGCGCATCCTCCTGGCCGCGGCTAACCCGTGTTAGCTCTGGAGACCGCATATGCTGTTTGGTATCCAGGATGGTATTTAGAGCCCCTCTTTAAACAAGCTACCCATGCGTTCCGCTTCGCTGTTCACCAACTGAGTCGGATGCCCGGTTAGAATCCCGGCGACATTGCGGAACGGGTTGCCGATATGCATACCTTGATAGTCGATGCTGAATTCCCGGATGTCTTTCTCATGCATGGAGCCGCGCATTTTGAGTACGGCTAATCCCCGGCGCATTTCACCAAACATTTCAACGTAACGCAGCAGGATGATGGAATCGGTGATAGTGGAAAAATGCGCCTCGGTCACCGATTCGCCACCCATCAGGTTAGGCGTGGTCGAGGTAAATAAACCAGTGATTTCTCGCGCCTTGGTGAAAGAGGTCAAGCCGATGATAAATTCGCGAAATCCCTTAGCGCCGGATACACGCTCCAGGGCTGAGACGCTGTCGACCGCCATGCGCTGCGGTTTATATTCAGTCATCAGCGATTGCATGCGCAGTAAATGGTCTTCCAAACCGGCGCTCTCCGGATATTCGCACACGACTTTCAGTAGCCCGGCATCCTCGAACGCTCGGAAATCAACCCCCCAACCGGTGGCATTGCGAAACAGCTGTTCGCGACTTTCCTCAAACGCAAACAGCAGACACTTTTCCCCATTACGCGCGCCGCCGGCAATGAATTCCGTCGATAACAGCGTTTTGCCGCAACCGGTTGCGCCAGAGATGAGCACCAAGGAGTCGCGGAAGAAGCCACCGCCGCACATCTTGTCCATCTCCGCGTTGCCTGAAGCCACTCGGATATCAGACGATTTTTGTTTTAACTCAATAGCGGAAAGCGGGATCACAACCACCCCGCGTTTGGGAATGACGGTGAAGGGGAATTCGCCTTTGTGATGCATGGCGCCCCGAAACTTCAAGATCTCAAGAGTGCGCCGACGGTTTTCCTCTTCGCGGGAATTGCGCAAAATAATAACGTTATCGGCGACAAACTCCTCGACGCCATAACGGCTGATCTCGCCGATTTCCGAGTCGCGCTCAGCAGTGAGTACTGTAGTCAGCGCCATATCCTTTAATGCCCGCGCGATGCGCAGCAACTCTCGCCGTAACACCATCTCATTGGTGAAGCGATAAAAAATGCCTCCCAGCGAATCCAGGGCCAGACGTTTGGCTTTGATCCGGGAGACCGCGCTTTCGATGCGCGCCAGCAGTGCGCCTAAGTCATAACTGCCTGCTTCTATAATTTCCTCGCTGGGATCAGGGGCAGCGTCGACAAACATCCATTTACCCTCCCTCTCCCAAGCGGCTATATCCCAGCCCATGGATGCCATGTTCTGGCGAATATCAGCCGGGGTTTCTTCAAACGTGACGAACACCCCGGTTTCATTGTTTTGCATAATCCCGGCAGCCAGGAAGTGAATGGCAAAAACGGTTTTTGCGCTGCCAGCTGTTCCTGTCACCAAAGTACAGCGTCCTTGGGGAAGACCGCCATCCCCAACTTGATCAAAGCCCTCAATATAGGTGGCTAGTTTTTTTACTTTTTCTGGTTCGCTGTGATCAGTCATCAGGATCAAAATCTAAAAGGGATTTAAGGTGTGCTGGCAACAATGTCGAGGCCGAGCAGCACCTTCTCCTTGTCCGACAAATCACCGATCACTCGTCGCAAGGGAGGTGGTAATTCTTTGATCAGTGTCGGTGTTGCGATAATTTTGGCTTGTTCCGCCAGCTCGGGTTGTTCCAAGACATCAATGATGATCAGGTTGTATTGATTATCAAGCTCGCGTTCGCAAATCTGCCGCATATTCGCGATAGCGCGGTCAGTGCGCGGACTCTTTCCGGTAATATAAAGTTTCAGTAAATAATCGCTCATTACTAATGCGCCTTTCCTATCGGGCGTCATCCTCCCGGATTGACGCGTAAAGGGGTTATAGCACTCAAGATCGTTATCGTATAGTGCCTACCGCACGAATTCGGTAATAGCTCACTAAATTCCCCATCAACTCGAATGCAAGCAACTTGCCTTCCTGACTGTAAGCCTGGGCCCGCTGCGGCGTGGTGTCCTTGACTTTAGCCTTCAGAGCAGTCATATGGATATCCACCACATCTCGAGGACCGGCGCCGATAAAACCGAGCTGTTGCGCGAGGTTGTGAATCTCTTCTGAGATCGGATGTTCTACCTTGTAAGCCATTTGCTCTAGAGACCAGTCCAACGCTTGGCCATATTTTTGTAATAACTCAGCAAAGAGGTCTGGATTAATCTCTCGCAGGGAGCACTGCCCGAACGAGCGGGCGGATATCGGCAATGCACCGGTTTGGGACAGTTTTGCGAAGCGACTGAATTCTTGATGCTGGCGCTCTCGTTCCTGGGTTTCCGCGAGAGCAACCTGCAATTTTCGGCGTTCTGCGGCATAACACACCGCGCGCGCCAGTAAAGGACCGGTCACCTCGCCTTTGATCAGATAATCCTGAGCCCCGTGTCGAATCGTCTCTATGGACAGATGGTCGTTCGGAGAGCCGGTTAATATTATCACGGCTGCATCAATTGCTAGCGCTTGAACCGCTTGGAAAGTCGCAAAGCCACTGCTATCCGGCAGCGAAAGATCCAGTAACACGACATCGCAAGCCTGGTGCTGCAGATGTTCGATTGTAGCCGCCAAGGTGCGCACGTGAGTGAGTTCGAAGCGCGGGAACAACGCCGCCTTGGCCACGCGAGTATCCGCTATTTCCAAGTGTAAGTGCCGCGCGTCACCCACGTTATCTTCCACCAATAACACCTTAAGCAAATCGGTGTGGGTAATTGAAGGGTTTGGACCCATGCTATTGGCTCATGCGGGCAACGTGAAAAAACACTGGCTTTGCGCAGCACCGCATTGAACGTATTTAAGCATTGGGTAGCCTGACCACGGTAAACCAAAAATCATCAATACTTTTGACGACCTGAATAAAGCCGGCCATATCGATCGGTTTGGTGATATAGCAATTGGCATGCAGCTCATAGCTTCTAAGGATATCTTCGTCCGACTCCGAGGTGGTCAGCACCACCACCGGGATACTGCGCAGGTGAGGGTCATGTTTGATCTCTTGGAGTACCTCACGACCGTCTTTAAGCGGCAGGTTCAAATCCAACAAGATTAAATCCGGTCGTTCAGCTTGCGCATAGGTGCCCTGCCGGCGTAGGAAATCCAAAGCTTCGACCCCATCTCTGACCACATATAAATTGTTTCTGACTTTCGCTTCCTCTAACCCTTCGCGGGTCAGCAAAACGTCTCCCGGGTTATCTTCGATCAGGAGAATTTCGATGGGACGATGGCTGGTAAGTTGAGACATAGCACCTTTAACTTTTCGTCAAATCTAGTATGGAGCGACCCACACCCGGTCGCATGTTGAGTGACCACTGTAAGTCAATGGGTATTTCGAAGGAGAATGTTGACCCGCCATCCGGGTTGTTCTCAGCCCAAATCCGGCCCTTATGATTGTCAATAATTTCCCGGCAAATCGGCAGTCCAAGCCCGGTGCCGCCCGCTCCAGTAATCGTTTTGCTGGATTGCACGAACTTATCGAACACGGCTTCCAGCTCCTCCGGTGGAATGCCAACCCCCTGGTCATGCAAGGAAACCACCACGGTATGTTGCTGTTGGGTGATAGCAAATTCGAGTCGTCCGCCAACTAAAGAGAACTTGATCGCGTTGCTCAGCAAATTGCGCAGGACTTGCATGATTTTCAGCTTATCCAACACCACATTACGCCGTTCCGGTGGACGGTTAAACTGGATCGACAACCCCCGTTCTGCTGCCAACGGGCTAAATTCATTGATCGCCTCGCTGACCAGCATACCTAAATCGGTCGGTTTAAATTCGAAGGTGGTTTTGCCGGATTCCAACTTAGCCAGATCCAATATATCATTCAGCAAAACCAACAATGTTTCGGCACTTTGATTGATTTTCTGGAAATAGTGCAAGCGTTTTTCGGCGGTGGCGGTCGCATTTTTTTTCACCCCCAGACGAGCAAAGCTGAGCACGCCGTGCAAGGGTGTGCGGAGTTCGTGTGACATATTCGCCAGAAAAACCGATTTGGCCCGATTGGCAGCCTCCGCTGCTTCTTTGGCAATCAGCAGTTCTTCGGTTCGATAGCGTACCGTTTCTTCCAGCAATTCCTTGCGTCGGGTAATTTCCTCTTCTGCCCTGCGGCGCTCTTCTTCGGCCCGTTTGCGTTCGGTGACATCGTGCAACATCACCAGATAGGATGGTTTGCCTTCCCAGCGAATGGATGCAGTGCTCATTTCCGCAACCACTACATCCCGCGCCGAACGGATCACATCAATTTCGGTTTTACGGCCACGCACTAAGGGTAAGCCCAGTGGTTGTCCCTGTAAGTCGCCGGCCCAACGCCCGAGCAGCGCCTGGGCTGCCGTGTTAGCAAACAGTACGGTGCCATCCTCATCGGTAATTAAAATTCCGGATGGGTTTTCTACCACCACGCTGCGGAAATCGCGTTGCGTTCTTTTCAACGCCTCTTCCATGCGCTTGCGGGCAGTAATGTCTACCACACTGACCAGCATGTTTTTGCATTCCGAAGCCCGGGTAGGGATAGCCATAGAGACAATTACATCGATTAACTCATCTTGCAACGTGCTATTGATCATCTCGCCCTTGAAGAAACTCCTATCCTCGGCAGCGGCGACAACAGCTTCGCGAAATAAGGGTTGGGCGTGGGGTAGAAAGACTTTCTCCAGCGATTCACACAGTTCCTTTTTGCTGTGGGCGCCATATAACTCCAGAGTTGCGGTATTGACATCGAGAATTTTGATCATATCCATGGCTTCACGGACCACTTCGGGATGTTCGTCCAGATAACGCCTGAAATCAGTCACGCCCTGCGCCTTGAGTTCATCGACCTTGGCCTTGACGCTCGATAAATCCTCTTCCCAAATCGAGATCGGTACCGTGTCGAAAATCGTCTTGTAGCGCTGTTCGCTTTGCCGAATCGCTGCTTGGGTTTGACGGCGTTTGTTCAGCTCCCGTAATTCGCGTTCTACGACAGCCGCTAAACGACCCAGGTGCTCATGGCGCACGAAGTCGGATACGCCGGCTTTAATGAGGGCAACAGCCTCTTCCACCGAGATCGTTTCGCAGACCACGATGCGAGGAATATCAAGATTTTTGTAGCGTTCAGAATGCAGTACACAGGAAACATCACAGGCATTGCAATGCGGGGTATCGCAATAGCTGAGCAGAATGTCCCACTCTGCTTCGTTTAATGCGTTTTGCAAAGCAAGTGGGTCTTTGAATACCGCATAATCCAGTGCGAAATTGCCGCGCCTTAACTCTTGCAAAACTAATTCGATATCCGCCTCCGACTCTTCGAAGATCAATACCCTGAGTGGCGTAGCCATACCCTTTAAACCTCTTACTCGCAGTCGCTAATAATGACCATAAATTTAGTACAGTCTATATGTTCTCGACAGCTTAACGGCTCTGTCGTGGGTCGAGCACATCACGTAACCCATCGCCCAATAGATTGAATCCCAGACTTACGATAAAGATGGCCATACCGGGCAAGGTCGCCACCCACCATTGATCCAGCAGAAATTTGCGCCCAGCGGAAACCATCGCGCCCCATTCCGGCATTGGTGGTTGCGCACCCAAACCGAGAAACCCGAGCCCGGCAGCGGTCAGAATGATGCCTGCCATATCCAGCGTGACTCTAACGATAACCGAAGCGGCACATAGCGGCATGATATAGCGACCAATGATGCGCAGGGCAGAGGCTCCCTGTAAGCGGGCAGCAGCAATATAGTCGGCTTTGCGGACGGTCAGTGTTTCTGCTCGTGCGATGCGGGCATAAGGTGGCCATGCGGTCAAGGCAATGGCTAGTACGGCGTTCTCAATACCTGGACCTAGCGCCGCGACAAAAGCCAGCGCCAAAATCAACCGAGGAAAGGCGAGAAAGATATCGGTGATACGCATTAACACGGCATCCCAACCACCGCCCAGATAACCGGCAGTAGCGCCGATCAACAATCCCACGGGAGCGGCGATGATTGCAACCAGAATCACCACGTAGAGCGTTAGCCGAGCGCCGTAAACCATCCGGCTGTAAATATCCCGACCTAACTCATCTGTCCCGCACCAGTGCAGCCAACTTGGCGGTTGCAGGCGGTTAGACAAATCGGCAGCGAGCGGTGGATCATAGGCCAACCAGGGTGCGAACAGCGCAACTAACAACAGCGCCGCGACCATAAGCAACCCTAACAATGCCAGGCGGTTCTGGGCAAACACCAGCCACCCAACCCACCAGCGACCGAGCACTGCCTGTCCGACCGAGGTCGGCGTATCGCTGGTCAACCACTCATGCAGTGTCTGCTGTCGTGGTTCCGAGCAACCCATAGCATTATTGCGCACTTCCGACTAACGATCTGTTGGACCGGCTAGCGGCAAACGCAAGGTAATGGTTGTGCCTATCTCCGGGGTACTTTCGGCATCAATCGTACCATCGTGATAACTCACGATCTGCTTGGCAATCGCCAAACTCAGACCGTGTCCACCGCCGTGATGGTCGACATCGGAACAGGCAAATTCGTTGAACACTTGAGCCAAAAATTGTGGATCAATACCCTCGCCATGATCGGCAATCGTCACCATAGCGTATTGGTTATCTTCGAACACGTTGATCTGCACTGCCGAGCACGCCGGGCTGAAGCGAACGGCATTATCCAAGATAGATTCAATGACCTGCTGGATCTTCTTTCGATCCAGCCGAACGACTAAGTTATCAGGGAGTTGCGGTTCGATACGGAGATTACGCGCTTCAGCTGCTTTCGAAAGTGCCTCAATGGCGGCGCTCGTCAGCTCACACAGATCCGCTTGCACAAAATCGAGCGTGGCGGTGCCGGTTTTCAGCGTATTCAACAAAAAGATTTTGTCGAATAGTTTCTGCAAATTTTTGGTGCCGTCATACACGATGTCGAGCAGCGTTTTGCGTTTGTCGGCGTCCATGGCTTGGTCGGCCAGTAATATTTCGACCGGCATCAAAATGCTAGTCAGTGGGGTGCGGGTTTCGTGGCTCAGCATAGCCAGCAGGTTGCTGTTGAGCTCATTCATCTCCTCGACCGATTTCAACCGTAAATACACCCGCACTTTAGCCAACAATTCTTCTTCTTCGAACGGTTTGGTGATGTAATCATCGGCACCCGAAGTATAGCCTTCCAAGCGTTCCGACAGCATCGCTTTAACCGATAGAATAATGATCTTAATATGCGCCAAACTCGGTGTGGCACGAACCCGCTTACACACTTCGTAACCGTCCATACCGGGCATCATAATGTCCAACAAAATAATAGCGGGCTGGAACGAAGCAGCTTTTTCCAGAGCCTCCTCGCCGGAAGAAGCGATTTCCAAATCGTAGTTATCTTCCAAATATTCCTGCAGTATTTCGATATTGGTTGGATTGTCGTCGACGATCAGTATTTTTTCGCGAACGCTCATAACGATCTCTCTAAATCATGAAAAGTAAGGAGTGGACGGTCAGCGGGCACGGGGATCCAGAAGCCGATAGAGAAAATCTGAAAACAGATTAAGTCCGATAAACACGGCCCCCACCACCAGGGTGCCTCCCAGCACGGCGTTCATATCGGCATTCAATAAAGAATATGTGATGTACTGCCCCAAACCAGGCCAAGCAAAAACGGTTTCGGTCAGCACCGAGCCTTCCAAGAGATTAGCAAAAGATAGTGCGACTACCGTAATCAGCGGAACCTGTACATTGCCCAACGCATGACGCCAAATCACTCGGGTTTCGCTCAGGCCCTTTACGCGGGCGGTGATGATGTATTCCTGACTGAGTTGTTCCAACATCAGGGAACGCGTCATGCGACTGATATAAGCAAGACTGAAATAGCCCAATAACCCAGCCGGCAACACGATATGACTGAGCGCATTGCGGAACACGGTGTACTCCCCGGCCAACAGGCTGTCCACCAACAGCAGACCGGTGACCGGCGTTACTAGGTACTCGTAGGCGATATCCAACCGTCCCGGTCCGCCAACCCAATCCAAACGGGCGTAGAACAACAACAACCCCATCAGACCGAGCCAGAAAATCGGCACTGAATAGCCCAATAGCCCGATGAAGCGAATCGTTTGATCTGGCCAACGATCCCGATAAACCGCTGCAATCACCCCTAACGGAATCCCTAGCGCGACGCCGATCAAAGTCCCTAGGGTAGCCAGTTCGAGGGTGGCCGGAAACACCCGTTTGATGTCGTCCAGCACCGGGTTGGCGGTCAGAACGGAAACGCCGAAATTGCCACTGAGTGCGTCTTTCACGTACAGCCCGAATTGCTGCCAGAGCGGCAAATCCAAACCCATCGCTAAACGAGCCTGCTCATAGACTTCTGCAGAAGCGCGATCCCCAACCACTGCTAGAACCGGGTCTACGGGAACCACCCGTCCAATCAAAAAAGTGACCAGCAATAACCCCAGGAACGTTACTGCAACGGCAAGCAGCAGGCTCGACAACTTACGCAGCGTTTGCACTGCGGCGGCGCTGCCGAAGATTAAGCGGCTAATCCTTGCTGACTCCGGCATAGCGATTGGTATCGAAAGAAGGGCCGATCACGAAACCATTTACATTGGCGCGTTCAGCAATGACTTCGATCTCCTGAAACAGGATGATGAATGGCGCGCTCTGCTGATGTTCGCGCTGTATCTCCAGATACTGTTGCGCACGCTTAGCGGCATCGCGTTCCAGCACAGCGGCGGCAGTTGCAAGGGTTATCTCGGGAATATCCCAGGCATTCCGCCAGGCCAGTGTTTTGCGTGGGGCGTCGTCGGCATTGTTCGGATTGCTGGCGAAGGTGCCGGCGTTGCTGTGTGGGTCTTGATAATCCGGCCCCCACCGGCCCAGAATCATGTCATGGCGGCGTGCCCGGTATTTGGTCAGCACCTGTTTATTGTCGCCGGGCAGGATCTCCAATGCGATCCCGGCCTGCGCGAAGGTGGACTGTATGGCCTGGGCGATTTCCATCGCCTCTGCGCCGTTATGGGCATCCAAGGTGATGCTAAACCCATCAGCCAACCCCGCTTCTGCTAACAGAGTCTTGGCTCTCTCTAGGTTTAAATTGAACGGGACATCGGTCAACGCGCCAAGAAACCCTTTCGGTAAAAACGCCTGATGCACAGTGAACCGGCCTTGCAACAAGGTATCGGCAATGGCTTGATAATCGATCAGGTATTTCAGCGCTTGGCGCACCGGTAGTTGGGCGAGATCGGGATTTTTTTGATTGAGTCCCAAATAGTAAAGTGCGCCTTTCTCGCCCTGACGAATCCGAATCGCCGGATTGTCTTTCAACCCTTGTAGTTGATCGGCACCCAGTTTGCGGGCGATGTCAATATCGCCTTTTTCCAATAACAAGCGCTGAGTGGTCGGTTCAATGATATGGCGGATAACGACCCGCTTGAGGGCCGGTTGTTCGCCCCAATACCGCTCATTGCGTTCCAGCACCAACACCTCGTTGGGCCGCCATTGCCGCAAGATAAATGGACCGGAACCGGCATAGGCGGTACGTAACCAGGCGTGTCCCAAGTCACTATCCTGTTCATGTTCGAGGACTACCTTTTTGTCTACCACCGAACCGACTGTCGAGGTTAAACAATAGAGCAGAAAGGTCGGGGCATAGGCTTGATCGGTTTCCAATTCCACCGTCTTGGCATCGACGGCGCGGATTTTTGCATTGACATTGTCGGCGGTAAAACCGAATTGGCTGAGGATAAACGCTGGTGACTTATTGAGCAGAATCACCCGTTGCAGCGAGAAGGCGACATCCTCGGCGGTGAGCGGGTTGCCGGAAGCGAACACCAGATCGGGGCGGATGCGGAAAGTATAGGTCTTGCCGTCCTCGGAAACCGTCCAACTTTCCGCAATTACGCCGTATAGGCTCGACACGTCGTTCACGTCGTAGCCGATCAAGCGTTCATAGGTGTTACCGGCATATTCGGTACCGGAAAACTCGAAGATCTCCGCCGGGTCCAGGGTGATGATATCGTCGATAGCATGAGCCATCACCAAGGTGTCTTTCGGCGTTCCCGCCAGCGCCCAAGTCGATACCAGCAACAGACTCAGACCTGTCAACAGAGCGGTGCAACGTGTCATGTCTCTTCCCAAAAATCGTAAAAATTAAACCAATTATACGGCGCGCTACGGGTGTAATGCTCCAAGCGCTCGGCGTAGCGCTGCGCCCAGTGCTGGAGTTGCTGCTGACGGGACGCGCGGTCCAAAGTAATGACATCGGCTAATCGCTCGAAGTAAATGTCATAGCGATTGCCGCCGCGATAAAGCCCGAAAAAGATAAAGACCGGACAACCAGTCAACGCCGCCAGCATCAGTGGGCCGCTGGGAAACCGGGCTTCTGTGCCAAAGAAACGACAGTGCACAGCTTTTTCATCATGCAGAATGCGATCACCTAATGCGCCAATCAAGTAGCCCTGCTCCAAATGATCTTTGACGCCGAGCAGGGTATCCGGGCCATCAATTGGAATAATCGTGGCAGCGAGTTCCGGGTTTAGGGCATCCATGAATTGAGTCATCCGTTGGTTATGACTCACGTTCATCAAAATCTTCAAGGGGAATTGCCGTAGGGTTACCCCCAACACCCGCATGACCTCGAAACTACCAAGATGAGCGCCCAACAGGATACAGCCCTGACCGGATTGCACCTGATCCAGAATCACCTGCCCCTGATGAACCCGGATATCGAAGCGCTCGAACTAACCGGCCAGCAAATACACCCGATCCAGAATAGTCGCGGCATAACAGTGAATATGGCGACCGATGTCTAACCAATTAGGTTCGCGTTGCAACACCCGGCGCAAGTACAAGCGCGAGGCCCTCCGCTGCGGCACCGCGATCAGTAAATAATATAAGGTGATTGGATACAGCAATAAACGACCGGCCCAGCGCCCGATACGTACCCCGATCCAATGGATCAAATGCAGGGCGGAAGTCGATCCGCGTTCCGGAAGGTGGGACCAGCGCCGACTCACCGTTCAGCGAGACCAAAAAACACGCCAATCGGTGTGGCGCAAAAAATGTAAATATTGCCGAAAGCCGGGATGCGGTAAATCTGCCAGCCAGTAGCGACGGAAGCCGTATTCCGCCAGAAAAAAACCAATGATAAACAATGCATTCAGCGCACTGACAAGCAGTATCCCGCCATCGACAGGTGCATTGAATGCCAATAGTAGCGTTTCCAGGCTCAGGAGGGCAAAACACCCCGCCCACGCTTGGGTTAAGCGCCTAGTGTAACGTGCTACTCGTGGTTCTAAACCACCGCGGGCCATTTCAGCCAGTTGGCTGATTAATGGCTTACTTCCCGGCAACAGGGTGCGGCCGAATACCCACAACAGCGTCAAATAGATCAGCAACGGGGGAAGATAAGACAGGGCAGGATGGCCTGAGACAAAAGCGATACCAATAACGGCCGGATAAATGAGCACAAGGCTTAAAGGAATTCGGCGGATCGGCACCTCCCTACAACTCACGCAACACCCGAAAACCCAAATAATTGGCGCGTAAATCCGGGGTGGCTTTAAACCGCTCAGCGAGCCGTACATTGCGCGGTTCATCACTCCAGGAACCGCCACGGGCAACGATATGGTCCGCATTGCGGTTAGCGGAACAGGTGTTGGTGCCTTGTTGGTCCGGAGTATAGGCTGAACAAGTCAGCTCCATGACATTGCCCAGCAAATCATAAACCCCAAAGCGATTGGGCTGGTAACTACCGACAGGAGCCGTGAAGAGATAGCCGTCAGCGCAATCCATCGCGGTCCAGCCGGCATAGGTTTGCTGCGCGGTTTGATCCGAACCATTGGCATAACGACAACCTTCATCGGGGTTGTTACCCCAAAAGCGTGAACTCTGAGCGCCTGCTCGCGCAGCGTATTCCCATTCCGCTTCAGTAGGCAGACGGTAGCGATGGCCGCTGCGTTGCGACAGCCATTCAGTATAAGCGTGAGCATCTTCCCAAGTGATGTTAATCACCGGACGTTGCCCGCGCCCCCAGCCATCGTCAGCCGGTAAAGATCGGTTGGTCGCACCGGCAAAGCGATCATATTCATCGAAACTGACTTCATGCAAGCCCAGCCCGAAAGGTCGCGTAATCTGTATTGAGTATTGGGCTTCGTCGCTATAGCGTTCGGGATCGTCGGGCGGCGAGCCCATGACGACGTTGCCAGCGGGGATCAGCACCAGTTGCGGTCCCAAACCACCGGTCTTGAGACGGTCGCGAAATACCGGATTAGCCGTTGATGGCGGTTCCAACATAAGCGCGTCAAGCGCCTTCTCGGTTGCTTCACGATGCGTGCATACCGAGCCGCAACCTGCTAGATAATCGAGGTAAGCTTGGCGAGTGTTCAGCGTTTGGGCCTGCTGATACAGGGCCTTATCCTGTATTTGCGCCCGTGCTGCGGCGATATCGTCTGGTAAAGACGCCAGTTCAGGCAAATCCGGCAGCAGCGCTTGGCCGGCTTGTAGCCATGCTTGCGCGTCGGTTAAACGCCCTTCTGTCAAAGCAACTTGGGCCTTTTGGGCATAGCTGAGAGCTATCTGCCGACGCCCCTGTACGATTAGAGGTGCTTGTGGATCCTGCTTGGCTAATTGGCTCAATACCTCTAGCGCCGCCCGGTCGCGACGCTCACCTTCACCCTGTTGCCACGCCGTCAAGTGTTCCTCGAAACGACGCTGCAAGGCATTAAGTTCGGTTTGCCGCTGTAACCGGACAATGGCTGCTTCGGCCTCGCTGCGGTATTCACAATCCGGGCACCGTTGCAGATAAATCCGATAGCCCTGTAAAGTATTCATCCGTTGGGCCGCATCATATGCTCGCTGGTCCGGCGAATCGCTTTGCGCTGCTACCGACTCCTGAGTGCTGCTGACTTCTGTGGGAGTGGAATCGCCCTGCGCCGCAAGTGTTTCCGTGGTTGTTGAGCCATCATAGATTATTCGCGCTGTGTACCACTGATAGAGCAAATAACTGGAAACTCCAAGTAACAGCACTACTGGGACAGCGGTCAACCACAGCTTGCCGGTCTTGCGTTTTCGGCCCTGCGGTGTCTGCGCCCCTTCCAAACGTTGTAACAACTCTCCGGCGCTGTCGGGGCAGCTTGCGTCATGAAAGTTCATGCTCCGGTAGAGTATTTGCCAAGCTGCTTCGTCCAACTCCGCGGGTTTTTCGGGTTCCAGCGCTGTTTTCCGTGCTGTGCCATCTTCCGCTTGAGCAGTCACCATGATCGGCCAGGTATGCGGATCGCGCCCCAACAGAGATTCATCCGTATACGGTGCCTTACCGGTCAGCATTTCATACGCTAATGTGGCTAAGGCACCTACGTCCTGTTTAAATACTGTGGTCCCTGATGCACCATCCAGGCTGGAGTCCTGACTCAGGTCATCAGTAATCCGAGAGCGCATCGCTTCTCGCAACTCACGCGGCTGATAAGTCAAACCGAAATCCATCAGCTTAACTTCCAACTCATGAGTGACAAACACATTAGTTGGTTTCAAGTTACGATGCGCTAGACGGTGTTTTTGATGGGCATAATCCAGTGCGGCGGCAATGGGCCGGAGTAGCTGCAGCGCCTGTTCCCAACTGCAAGGCCCCTCTTGTTGGAGATACTGCTGCAAATCGCGTCCAGACCGATTGTCCAGGTAATCCATTTCTACGAAGGGCCAACCGTCTTTGCCCTGACGCCAACCATAGAGCTTAATGATGTTCGGATGGGTTAATAATGCGGACACTTCCGCTTTGGCGCGTAACCGAACCAGCGCAGCACGCAGATTAAGCAATTCAACGCGGGATATAGTGCTGTTTTTCCGGGGGGAACTGGAACGATTTTGTAGTTCTTCGGCTGAATGGGGAGCAAAAATCTTCAGCGCTTTGTATTGTCTATCCTGCCTATCACGTTTGTTCCGATCGCGTTGTTCGCTGGCCAACCAAACGCGGCCGCTATCTCCCAGTTTGCGTAGTATCCGAAAACGGCGTTCGGCCGGGCCAATGGTTAACCCACCTTGCAAGCGATCTAAAAAATTGGCGAAAGACTCTTCTTGATCCTCTTCATCATCAAATCGCTCAGCATTCTGATCAAAATCAACCATTGAGGAATCGGGCTGCTTATCCTCAAGCACGTTAATAATTGCTTTGGCTGATTCCAAGCGTTGTAATAATTCATTGGCACTGGAGGGGCAAGAATCACTTTGGTAAACCAACGCCTGTTGCAATACAAACCAAGCGGCATCATTTAACTCAGCAGGTTTTTTCAGCTTATCTAGGGGCGTTTCTGCGGGCCAAGCTTTACCGCTAAACAGGCGATACAACAGGATTGCTAGGGCGCTGACGTCGCGCTTGAAACGCATTTGGCCAGCAGTAGCCGACCCAGGATTCTGAGTGGGTTCGTCATCCAGTATTGACGGTACTGCTTCCTCATCCAAAGGCTGGTAGAGCAAACCGAAATCCACCACTTTGACGGTGCTGTCTTCGGTGAGGAAAACATTCCCCGCGTTTAGATGATGATGAGCCAGACGATGAGTGCGTTGGGCGTAATTGAGCGCCTCTACCACAGGACGAATAAGTTCCAGCGCCCGCTTCCAGCTCAAGCCGGGCCTACCCTCCTGGATCAGCAGTTTTTCAAAGCTCAGACTGGCGCGATGATCAATATACTCGCTTTCGGAAAACAGCCAACCCTGGGAATCCTGCCCCCAACCGAAAGTTGGGGCAATGTTGGGATGCTGTAAATGGGTAACGATCTCAACGCGGGTCTTGAAACGAATGGCCCAGGCCTGCAATGGGGACAAGCCCTTGCCCGGCTTTTTTACCTTGTTTTCAGCCAAGATGGCGCTGGATGGAGCAACGATTCTCAGCGCTCTGTAACGTTCCGGCTCACTACCGACCAGGCTATCCCCCAACCAAGTTTGGTAAGTCGTTCCACCGTCGCCCAATTGCCGCATCAATCGCAGACGATTCTGCGGCGGGCCGATCTCCAAACTTCGTTCCAATAGCCATAGCTCGCTAGTGGGAACTATTTCTTCCCCTGCATTGGCTACGGAAGAACGATCAGTAGGCGTTTTGGCACCATGCAGCAGATTGAGTAATGCCGCTCTCAGCTCGTTGAATTCCGCAGTATCGACATAACCTGCGGTATAAATATCTTGTAGTTGTTTAAAGCGCGTTTTTGGATCCATCACCGCCAGCGTCCCATAACAAGGTCGGATTAAAAGTAACGCTTGCCAGTAGGCTCAGCAAGACCATGATAGCGAAGGCCAATAGACCACTGCCGGGTTGGATAGCAATCATGTCCCCCAGCTTGACGAAAGCGACTAGAACCGCGACTAACATGACGTCTAACATCCCCCAACGGCCCAAAAGTTCTACCAAATGATAAAGCAAAGCGCGATGATGTTGGCGTGAAATTATCGCAGGGGTGGATAACAACCACAGCGCGATAAGTTTTAATGGGGGTAACGCGATTGAAAACAGCAATACTACAGTGCCTATAAACCAATGTCCTTGTTCCCACAACGTGCCGACCCCCGCCAATAAACCGGCTTCTTGCGTGTGGCCGAACTGTTCAATACGCAGCATGGGCAGCAACAAAGCAGGGGGGTAAAACATGAGCGCTGAAATAGCCAACACCTTGGTCCAGGCGGCTAGGGTGGTATCGGGCTGTCGCAACACTGTCCGACAGCGTTGACAAATGGCTTGATAACCCGGTGGCACGGACGGCAAAGTCTGTATCAAGCCACAGCAGTGACAACTCCATAGCTGGGGAGAAGACGCACTATGCATGACCAAATATGACCATAGTGGGATGCTAAGTTTCCCGGTCTTACTCGCTTAAAGCGCTTGATGTATCGGGCTCAGCAGAAGCTATAGAGTAACGGCACCAACATTTCATCCGCGCTAATCCCACCGTGTACCCCGATATCGTTCCAAAACCCTTCACCTGGAAGCGTGTCTTTGATGACATAACGCTCTTTGGTGACCAGCACATAATCACCGATCCGCGCCAACAGTCGTGGATCAGGTTCCCCTTCGCCGAACCATCCCTGACTAACTAACTCCTCACTCGGATAACAGGTACACGCATGACTCAACTGACCGTGCATGTAACGTTCGAAGTCTGCGGATTTGTTGGCACGGACGTAACAGTACGCGACTCTGGGCTCGCCGCAGAGGGGCGCAGCAAGACACGACATCCATTCAGGATGATCTTCCAGCCGAATTTTGTAGCGGGAAGCAGTATCGATAAATCCATGATCTGCGGTAACGACTAGCAGGGAATCCGTTCCGCACAGCGCTTCTCTCAGCATGACAAATCCCTGTTCCAAGTCCTGGAAATGTGTTTTGACGGTATTGCTGTCAATCCCATGCCGATGGGCTAGAAAATCCAGCATAGGCCAGTACGCGTAAGTGTAACTGCGTTCGCTGCCTTGCTCAGCAATAGTGTTGCGGATTGCCTTAAAATATCCCGCCAGGTCTTGATAGCCATGCCGGTGAGCGCGCCCGGCCCCGGCTACGCTGTATGGTGAATCCCGCAAGTCTTCATGAATAACAAAGTGACAACGGACTCCCAAGCTGTTGCAGAGCGGAGGAGCGGCAATTAACTCATCAATCTGATTTGCGCTGCTAGTTAAGGAAACCGTCCCCCAGCGGGGACGAAACGGCAAAATTAAAGCGACCGAGCCCAGCTCCTTGAGATTCATGAACCAGCCGGTTACTCCATGTTGTTGCGGTGCAACTCCGGTCAACAGTGTGGTAATAGCGGGTGCGGTGCTGGTCGGGAAAACCGACGTCAGATGCCCTTGCAAAAACGGCTTAAACGCTTGAGCATGCCGTTTCAGGTAGTTGTAACCCAAACCGTCAAGCACCAGTAGCACGACATGTTTGGCGCTAGCCACGGTGGCAGGCGGAAGTAAGGAAAGGGGTTCATACAATCCCGGCTTTCTACCCAAACCGCTAGCCAGCGAACTCATCAAGTTCACCAAATTGCCGTCGCGATAGTTGGGTAGTGTCATCATCCGCTAACTCAACGGCTTATCCCAGCAGACTGAGATAGGTTAGGTAGAGCCCGATGGTGTGTTGCGTTTGACGGGACGTTGCCAGTCCTTCAAAAGTCTCTGCGACGACCGGGTCACTCCCAGGTTGCCGGCAGGAATATCCTTGCTAATGGTTGAACCGGCACCGACGGTGGCGCCTTCGCCGACCCGTACGGGGGCTACTAGGGCGACATTGGAACCGATGAAGACGTGGTCTTCGATAATGGTTTTATGTTTGTTGGCACCATCGTAATTGCAAGTGATTGTGCCGGCACCCACGTTCACCCCGGCACCGATCTCGCTGTCGCCGATGTAAGTCAAATGATTGACCTTAGAACCATGGCCGACCCGGGCTTTTTTGATCTCCACAAAATTGCCGACTTTTGCTTCATCGGCCAGATCGGTCGCAGGCCGTAAACGAGCATACGGCCCGATTTGGACGCGCTTGCCAATCCGGGCGTCTTCTATATGACAGTGAGACAGGACTTCAGTGTGTTCGCCCACAACAGCATCGCGAATCAGCGTGTAGGGGCCGATGGTGACTCCGTCACCCAAGTGCACCTCACCTTCTAGAATGACATCAATATCAATGACGACATCCTTGCCGATGGTCACATCACCGCGAATATCCACCCGCGCCGGATCCAACAAAGTCACTCCCTGTTTTAGCAAAGCCTGAGTTTGGCGGTGCTGAAAATAACGCTCCGAGCGAGCTAATTGAGCGCGGTCGTTAATGCCTTGGACTTCTTTCGGGTCGGGAGCAGGAAAAGCTTCTACCGCAACGCCTTCGGCGACTGCCATAGCAATCACATCGGTCAGGTAGTATTCGCCCTGCGCATTGCCATTATCAAGCTGTTGTACCCAACGTGATAAGGCTTGAGTTGGAACAGCAAGGATGCCGGTATTGATTTCAGCAATGGCCAGTTGCTCAGGCTCAGCGTCTTTTTCTTCAACGATGCGTTCAACGCGTCCAGTAGAATCCCGTACGATTCGACCATAGCCTGTTGGATCAGCTAATTCAGCCGTCAATACCGCAAGATGACCCTGTTCGGCACTGATGATTAAGGGTTGCAGGGTTTGCTGACGGATTAACGGCACATCGCCATATAACACCAGCGCTATGCTTTGAGGAGGGAGTGAAGGTAATGTTTGCGCAACCGCGTGGCCGGTGCCTAATTGCTCCGTTTGTTCCACCCAAATGACAGGTTCTGCTATGGAACAAACGGTTTTGACCGCTTCCCCGCCGTGACCGTAGACCACCACGCATTGCTCAGCGTCTAATTCACCGGCGGTAGCCAATACATGGCTAAGCAAAGGTTTGCCGCCAATGCGATGGAGGACCTTGGGCTGGTCCGATACCATGCGCTTGCCCTTACCGGCAGCCAGCACGATGACCGAGAGAGACGTCATCAGTTTTACGGGAGCCGGTGGAATTATTTCCTCAGCTGTTTGCGCAATCGCTCGATGGCCTGCAACTGAGCAATAGCCTTAGCCATTTCGGCCTGGGCTTTGGCGTATTCGAAATCGGTATTGCGCTCGGACATGAGTTGTTCGGCATGTTGTTTGGCCGCTACCGCCGCTGCTTCGTCCAAATCTCTGGCGCGCTCCGCGGTATCGGCAAGCACGGTTACGACGTGCGGCTGAACTTCCAACAAACCGCCGGAGATATAGAATACCTGCTCCTCGTCATTGTCAGGCACTTTAAGCCTGACCTGTCCGGGTCGCAGCCGCGTCAGTAACTGGCTGTGGCGAGGCAAAATACCCAACTCGCCCAGCACCCCGGTAGCCGACATCATTTCTGCCGGGCCGGAGAAAATCTCTTTTTCCGTACTGACGATGTCCACGTGCATGGTCATTGCCATAACATTATTCCGCTCAAGTTTGTTTTATACGGTGGCTTCTGTCGTGGAAGCCCTGTGTCATTTCATGGACTGGGCTTTTTCTACTGCTTCCTCGATGCCGCCGACCATGTAAAACGCTTGTTCGGGCAGGTGATCGTATTCACCTTTGATAATGCCTTGGAAGCCCGATATGGTGTCTTTCAGAGAGACGTACTTACCGTCTGAACCAGTAAACACTTCGGCGACGAAGAACGGCTGCGACAGAAAACGCTGAATCTTACGTGCTCTCGCCACCATCAGCTTGTCTTCCTCGGACAGCTCATCCATGCCCAGAATGGCAATGATGTCGCGCAACTCTTTATACCGCTGCAAGGCACCCTGCACAGCACGAGCCGTGTCGTAATGTTCCTGCCCGATAACCAGTGGATCAAGCTGACGCGAGGTAGAATCCAAGGGATCCACCGCCGGATAAATACCCAATTCAGCGATTTGCCGCGATAACACCACGGTCGCATCCAAATGCGCGAAGGTGGTAGCTGGCGAGGGGTCGGTAAGATCGTCCGCCGGAACATAAACGGCTTGAATCGAGGTGATAGAACCGGCGCGGGTTGAGGTAATGCGTTCCTGCAATACTCCCATTTCCTCGGCCAAGGTCGGCTGATAGCCCACCGCTGAAGGCATACGACCCAACAATGCGGAGCATTCGGTGCCGGCCAAGGTATAGCGATAAATATTATCGATGAACAACAACACGTCGCGGCCGTCATCACGGAAATATTCCGCCATAGTCAAACCGGTCAGGCCGACGCGCAGCCGATTGCCCGGCGGCTCATTCATCTGACCATAAACCAGCGCCACCTTGTCCAATACGTTGGAGTCCTTCATTTCATGGTAGAAGTCGTTCCCTTCCCGGGTCCGTTCACCCACCCCAGCAAACACCGAATAGCCGGAATGCTCAATGGCGATGTTGCGGATCAGCTCCATCATGTTGACGGTTTTGCCGACCCCGGCGCCGCCGAACAAGCCGATTTTGCCCCCTTTGGCGAAGGGACATAACAAATCAATGACCTTGATACCGGTTTCTAACAATTCGGTCGCGCCGGACTGCTCTTCGAAAGACGGTGGTGAGCGATGAATAGGCCATTTAGTCGGGGCTTCCACGTCGCCGCCATGATCGACCGGCTCACCCAGAACATTCATGATTCGACCCAAGGTCCCGGTACCCACCGGCACTGAGATCGGCGAGCCGGTGTTGCTCACCGGCATACTCCGTCTGAGGCCGTCAGATGCGCCCATAGCGATGGTGCGAACTACGCCGTCGCCTAATTGTTGCTGGACTTCCAGCGTTACGCCGCTTTCTTCTACCAACAGCGCGTCATAGATCTTAGGGATCGAACCGCGTGGGAACTCAACGTCCACCACAGCACCGATGATTTGCACGATAGATCCAGAACTCATGAGGTCAATTCCCCTGTTTTAAATCGTTTATACCGCCGCAGCGCCCGCTACGATTTCGGAAAGCTCTTGGGTGATCGCCGCCTGCCGGGCTTTGTTATAAACCAACTGCAGTTGATCAATCAGCGTACCGGCATTGTCCGAAGCGCTCTTCATAGCGACCATACGCGCCGCCATTTCACAGGCGATGTTTTCTACTACACCGCGGTAGACACGGGTTTCCAAGTAACGGAGCAGCAGCATATCCAGCAATTCTTTGGAATCGGGCTCGTAAATATAGTCCCACAGCTGCTTGCTCATACCCTCTTCGGTTTCCGCTTCACCCGGCAATAGTTGCAATACCTGAGGCCGTTGCACCATGGTATTGACGAATTCATTGCGCGCGATATAGAGCCGGTCAATCTCGCCTTTCGCAAAAGCATCTACCATCACGGCAACCGGACCGCGTAAGATTTCCGGGTCGGTTAAATCCCCGACTTGAGGAACCACTGCAACGATGTTACCGCCTAAGCGTTTGAAGAACCCGCTGGCTTTCTTGCCAACCGTGCATAGATCAATTTCTACTCCCTGCTCATGCCATTGCCGCATGTGCGGCACTAACATCCGGAATAGATTATTGTTCAGGCCACCACACAAACCCCGATCAGACGAAATCACCAGATATCCGATCCGCTTGATCGGACGCTCTACCATGAACGGATGCTGGTATTCTGGATGCGAGTAAGACAAGTGCGAAATAACCTTGCGAATCCGATCAGCATACGGGCGAGCTGCCCGCATGCGTTCCTGTGCTTTCCGCATCTTGCTGGCAGCCACCATTTCCATGGCGCTGGTGATCTTGCGGGTGTTCTGGATACTGCGAATTTTATTGCGTATCTCTTTACCGACAGCCATGTTATTACCCGCTTACCACGCGTGATTCGCTTTGAAATCGTCTACAGCTTTTTTAAACGCCGCGTCGATTTCATCATTGAAGTCGCCTGTTTCATTGATCTTCTTCATCAGTTCCGCCTGATTGGAATGCATATAGGCCAACAAGGCAGCTTCAAAATCGCCGATCTTATCTAACGGCAAATCATCCAGGTAGCCCCGTTCGACGGCATACAGCGAGACACCCATTTCAGCGATGCTGAGTGGCGAATACTGTTTTTGCTTCATCAACTCGGTAACCCGCTGACCGCGTTCCAACTGCCGACGAGTGGTCTCATCCAGATCGGAAGCAAATTGGGCGAAAGCTGCCAATTCCCGGTATTGGGCAAGTGCCAGACGAACACCACCACCGAGCTTTTTAACGATCTTAGTCTGCGCGGCGCCACCGACTCGGGATACCGACAAGCCGGCATTGATCGCAGGGCGGATATTAGCGTTGAACAAGTCAGTTTCCAGGAAAATCTGGCCGTCGGTGATGGAAATCACATTGGTCGGTACGAAAGCGGATACGTCACCGGCCTGCGTCTCGATAATCGGCAATGCGGTCAACGAACCGGTGCGGCCTTTAACTTCACCGTTAGTCAAGCGCTCCACTTCAGCAGCGTTAACCCGCGAAGCCCGCTCCAACAACCGAGAATGCAGGTAGAACACATCACCGGGGTAGGCTTCGCGTCCCGGCGGTTGCCGCAGCAACAGTGATACCTGCCGATAAGCCCAGGCTTGCTTGGTCAAATCGTCGTAGATAATCAGCGCATCCTCACCGCGATCCCGGAAGTATTCACCCATCGCGCAACCGGAGTAGGGGGCAATGTATTGCATGGCGGCGGATTCGGCCGCGCCAGCGGCCACCACGATGGTATGGTCCATGGCGCCGTATTCTTCCAGTTTCCGCACCACGCCAGCGATGGACGAGTTTTTCTGGCCCACAGCGACATAAATACACAGGACACCAGTACCCTTCTGATTGATGATGGTGTCGATAGCAACCGCAGTTTTACCGGTTTGCCGATCTCCGATGATCAATTCCCGCTGACCGCGACCGATGGGCACCATGGCATCAATGGCCTTGAGACCGGTTTGCATGGGCTGACTGACCGATTGGCGCTCGATCACGCCGGGCGCGATTTTTTCGATCGGCGAACTCAGCTCGGTTTGGATGGGTCCTTTGCCGTCAATCGGCTGCCCCAGGGCGTTAACCACCCGTCCCACTAAGGCTGGGCCTACAGGTACTTCCAGAATACGACCGGTACACCGCACCGTATCGCCTTCCGACAGCTTTTTATAGTCCCCTAGAATAACCGCACCGACCGAGTCGCGCTCCAGATTCAGCGCTAACCCGAAGGTGTTGTCAGGAAATTCCAGCATTTCGCCCTGCATGGCGTTTTCCAGCCCGTGGATACGGGCGATGCCATCGGTCAAGCTGACGATGGTGCCTTCGGTGCGGGCTTCGGCAATCGTCTCAAACTTGGCGATGCGGTTGCGAATCAGTTCACTGATTTCGGATGGATTGAGTTGCATACTTTTCCCCTTACTGATGCAGGGCGATGGCGAGTTTATCGAGATAGCCCCGCGCTGAACCGTCAATAACCAGATCCCCGGCTCGAATGATCGCGCCCCCGACCAACGATTCATCCAGTGTGCATTCCAGCACCACGTCGCGCTTCAGGCGTTTTTTCAGGGCGTCAGCAATCCGACTCTGCTGCTCGTCGTTGACCGTAAACGCAGCCACCAACTCAGCGTGAATGCTTTTCTCCGCATCCGCTCGTAGTTCTTCGTAAATGGCGGTGATCGCGGGGATCGCATCAAGTCGTTGATTCTCGGCCAACAGTTCGATGAAGTTACTGCCCGTTTCCGGTAGGTTTTCGGATTGGATTTCCAGGCACAAACCCAATAGCAACTGGGCTTTTTCCGCGTGGCTGAGTTTAGGATTGCCCAACACTGCCCGCATGGCCGGCTCTGTCACGATCAGTGTCAGTGCCTGCAGCATCTCTGACCATTGTGCTAATGCGTCGTTGTTCTGCGCTTGTTCGAAAGCAGCCCGGGCATAGGGTCGGGCGATGGTAATCATTTCAGCCATAGCGACAGTCCTAGAGTTGGGCGACTAAGTCATCAAGTAATTGAGCATGAGCCGACGCATCGACCTCCTGCTTGAGTACCCGACCGGCCCCAGCGACCGCCAAATCGATCACCTGATTACGCAATTGTTCGCGGGCACGATTCATTTCCTGCTCGATTTCTGCCTGTGCGGCAGCGAGTTGTCGTTCCCCCTCGAACCGGGCATCGGTCTTGGACTGCTCAATGATCTCATTGGCACGCTTTTGCGCGTGGGCGATAATTTCTGCAGCTTCCCGTTTGGCGTCTTTGAGCGTCTCAGTAGATTTGGCGGCTGCGAGTTCCTGTTCGCGCACACCCCGTTCCGCCGAGGCTAATCCGTCAGCGATCTGCTTTTGCCTATCCTGCATGGCCTTCATGATCGGAGGCCACACATATTTCATGGTAAAGATCACTAACAGGCCAAACGTGATCATCTGCCCGATCAGTGTGGCATTAAAATTCACGTTTCACCCCCTTGAGTGCTGTACGAAACATCGAAGAAGTCGAATCAGCGAGCTCAGCCACCAATTCCTGCCGCCTTCAAGGCTTCCGTAACAGGACCAACAAAGGGGTTAGCGAAGGTGAAAAACAAAGCCAGACCGACGCCGATCATGGTAACGGCATCCAACAGGCCAGCTACGATAAACATCTTGACCTGTAAGGCCGGGATCATCTCCGGTTGACGTGCGGCACCTTCCAGAAATCGGCCACCCAACAGGCCAAAGCCGATGGCGGTACCCATTGCGCCCATACCCAGGATCAACGCCACTGCAATGGCGGTCATACCTTGCACGTCAGCAAGTAATAATGCAGTTTCCATTATGCCTCCACAAAGTTGAGATAAGAATTAGACAAGCGGGCTTAAGTCGATAGTCGTTTTAATGGTCTTCGTGCGCCATGCTCAAATAAACGATGGTCAGGACCATAAATATAAAGGCTTGCAGGGTAATAATCAGCAGATGGAATACTGCCCACGGCCACCCCAGCGTAAACTGTAGCCACCAGGGCAACAGGGCGATGAGAATGAATATTAACTCTCCAGCGTACAGATTGCCGAACAACCGCAATGCCAGCGAAATGGGTTTTGCCAAATCTTCGACGATACGCAATAACAAGTTGGCCGGCATGAACCATTTGCCGAACGGATGATACAACACCTCTTTGGTGAATCCTTTCACGCCTTTCACCTTGATGCTGTAGTAATAAACCAGAAACATCACACTGAGTGACAGGGCGAAGGTGGCATTGACATCGGTCGAAGGGACTACCTTAAAGTAAGGAATGCCAAATAGCGTCGCTATTTGGGGGATCAGATCCACGGGGATCAAATCCATGAAATTCCATAAAAATACCCAGATGAAGATCGTCAGCGCCAGCGGCGCGATGACCGGACTGCGGCCATGAAACGAGTCCTTGACTTGGGTATCGACGAACTCGACCATGATTTCGGCGAAATTCTGTAGATTTCCCGGCACACCACTGGTTGCCGAGCGGGCAGCTTTGCTGAACAGCCACACAAAGAGAAAACCCAGTCCGGCGGAAACAAATAGGGTGTCCAAATGGAACGTCCAGAATCCCTCGCCGACATGCAGCGGCGTTAAGTGATGGAGGACATATTCGGAACCTGTCGGGGTGCCACTCGCGCTCATGATGTTTTCACCAACGTATCCAAGGTAAAGGGCAGTACTAACCAGTAGGCCAACAACGTTGCAGCATAGGTTAAAAACAGAGGAAGAAAGGCCACATCCAACCAGATTATTGTGATGCCGAACAAAACCGCTGTTAGCGCAATCTTAATCACCTCACCCACGTAAAATCGCGTCGCAATGCGCGCTGCTGAAAAATCGCCACCGGTGGAAAAAACCTGAACCGCGAAGTAACCCGTAACGATAAGGCTGATTCCCCCACCCAAACTGGCAGAGCAAGCAGCTTTCAGATCGGCTAAAAAAAGGCAAAAGATAGCCGCTACGCAGGTTATGACCAACTGGATCACTAAGATTTTAGTTGTCGCTTGCCGGGCATTCGAAGGCTGGGGATTATGCGGGAGCGTTGTGTCGGGTTTCAAGCGTTTACCCCTAATCAACGCCGCCAGGTCGGTTGCACACAATTATCGTTGTTGTACCTTCAGCTGCATTGCAACATTATAGAAACTCAAGACACACGGGTCAATCAATTACTTAACTCTGCCCAGGATACCGTCGAGTTCATCCAGCGAGTTGTAGTGGATCACCAACCGCCCTTTACCCGAAGTCTGATGCTTGACCAACACCCGAGTACCCAGCCGTTCCGAAAGATCGTCTTGTAATGCCCGGACGTCAGGGTCAAGCGTTTTAGTCGTCGTTTTGGGGCTCAGGGTCTGTTCTTGCAGACGACGCGCTAATGCCTCGGTTTCGCGTACCGATAATCCCTGTAGTAAAACCTGGTGCGCTGCTTCCTGCTGCAAGGTTGGCGAGAGTGGAAGGAGGGCGCGGGCATGGCCCATTTCCAAGCGGTTTTCCCGGACCCATTGCCGGACTTGGTCACCCAGATCCAGTAACCGCAGCAAATTGCTGACCGCTGCGCGTGACCGTCCGACAGCTTCAGCCGCTTCCTGGTGCGTCATGGTAAATTCATCAATCAACCGCTTGAGCGCTTCGGCCTCTTCTAGTGGGTTGAGGTCTTCGCGTTGAATATTTTCGATTAGGGCGATAACCAATGCGGTGTGGTCCGGTACTTTCCGGATCAGCGCCGGCACTTCGGTTAAGCCTGCCAGTTGGGCAGCTCGCCAACGTCGTTCACCGGCGATGATTTCATAGCGCTCCGCCGGCAACGGGCGCACCACGATGGGTTGCACCATGCCCTGGACCCGGATGGACTCGGCTAGTGCGTGCAGACTGTCCTGAGCGATCTCCGAACGGGGCTGATACGGGCCACGCTCTAAGCGTTCAACAGCCAATAATTGCAGGGTTGTATCGGTCGACCCGGCTTTGCCTTCAGCAGTATTACTCTCGGTCGCATTGACGACACCTAACAGCGCATCCAGACCACGTCCCAAACCACGTTTTTTCACACTATCCCCTTTCATTGGAAATCGACTGTTAAGTGCAGCCCGGACTATTGCCCACAAATGGTTTAAGCGATTGCCTTGGCAGGTGTTCTATGCTTCATTCGCTGTAACACTTCTTTGGCCAGATCGCGGTAACTTTGCGCCCCACGCGAACTTTTGTCGTAGGCGTTTACCGGCAAACCATGACTGGGCGCCTCGGCTAGGCGCACATTGCGAGGCACTAGAGTTCTATAAACAGTGTCTCCGAAGTGTTCCAAAAGCTGTGCCGACACCTCGTTGGCTAGCCGGTTACGGGCATCGAACATGGTACGTAGCAGGCCCTCTATACGCAAACCGGGGTTGGTGCTTTGGCGCACTTTTTCAACAGTGCCAAGCAGCGCGGATAATCCCTCCAAAGCGTAGTATTCGCATTGGATTGGGATGATCAAACCCTGCGCTGCCGTTAAGGCATTCACCGTCAGCATGTTCAATGAGGGCGGACAGTCTATGACAATGTCGTCATAGTCGGCTTGAATGGGGATTAATACCTCCCGCAGGCGATACTGGCCTTTATCGGTATCCAGCAAAGCCACCTCAGCTCCGGTCAGGTCGCTATTAGCGGGCAACACCTGGATTTGGGCGGCCTCGGAAAACTGCAAGGCATCGCGGATAGAAACCCGCCGTAACAGCACTTCGTAGCTGGTCGCCGTGGCCGCGTGCTTATTGATGCCGCAGCCCATGGAGGCATTGCCCTGTGGGTCCAGATCGACCAGCAACACGCGTCGCTTGAGTTTGGAATCCGCCAAGCAAGCAGCGAGATTGACCGCCGTTGTCGTTTTGCCGACTCCGCCTTTTTGATTGGCTATCGTGATGATATTGGCCATGAATGATTCCTTGTTGGGGAGTTGTCAGGAGCAAGATGGACAAGATGCCGTTCGGCATCCAGCTCAGGCACGTTCAGCCGATATACCCCTTTGATCAGAAAGCCTGGCGGTAATGTGGCCAGTTCGGTTGCTGGGTACACACCCTTCATAGCGAGCAGACGTCCTCCCGTCCCGCATAACCGACCCGCACTGTGCAGCATATCGGCAAGCGAAGCATAAGCCCTTGATACCACGCTATCGAATGGCATCGCAGGCTGATAATTCTCAGCTCGACAGCGCACCACGCTGACGTTTTTGAGTCCGAGTTCGGCGACCGCCTGGGTCATGAAGCGTACCCGTTTGCCGTTGCTATCCAATAATACAAAGTCCAATGCTCGACAGACGATTGCCAAAGGGATACCGGGTAATCCGGCACCGCTACCAACATCCAGCAGACGGGGGCCTTGCAGCCACGGCAGAATAGCCAAGCTATCCAGAATATGCAGGCCAACCATGTCTGTAGAGCGACGCACGGCAGTGAGATTGTAAGTCCGGTTCCAGCGCTCAAGCAACTGTAGGTATGCGGCCAATTGTTCGACGGCCAGTTCTGATGTCGTAACACCTAGTCGTTCGATACCCAAACGGATCAAGGCGGTTAGTGGCGCTTTCAAGCGCAATCGAGTCCTTGGATAAGTCGTCTTCGCAGCTCAACTGCAGGGAACATCAGTTAAACCTTCCCCTGAACGCGGGCGATGTGTGTTTCAATTTGAGGTAGTGCCTGGGGAATCGCCTTTTCATAGAGGGTCCTGGCGTGCTGGAGTTTTTCCAAGGCAGCGCTGAATAACCCCTGTTGTTCATCGAGCAAGCCGAGCGTTTCCAATGACGCCGCCCAGCGTGGATCTTGCAAGCGCTGACGTATCGCTGAGGATTCTTCTAGTGCAGCGCGTGCTTCGGCGAGCCGATTTTCTGTGAACAATGTTTTACCGATAGCCGTTAAACTATCTGCTACCGCATTGTCGTTACCGATCTGTCGCGCGATATCTAGGCTCCGTTGAAATTTCTCCAGCGCCTCAGACTGGCGTTTGAGGCGCAGCAAAATAATCCCTTGCTCATTAAGAATTACGGTAGACAACTGGTCATTACGCAATTTACGGGCTAAAAACTCGGCGTCTTGACTGCGCGCTAGCGCCGTCTGATGGCTGCCTTGATTACGATAAAACGTGGCCAACTGACGAAGATTGGTCAGCTGCCCCAGTTCGTCCCGACCGGCACGGTGCATCTTGAGGGCTGCTTCCTGTTTCTTGATAGCCTGATCATGGTCGCGTAGGGTAGCATGCAGGCCGGCTATTCTTTCTATTGCCCTGGCGATCTGAGGTTTTAGACCTAACGCGACGAACTGCTGATGTGCTTGATCATAGAAAGAAAACGCCTCGCGCATTTCATTTTTGCTGGCTCGAATCATGCCTAAATGAGTCAGGGTGCGTGCACGTAGCAGCCCTTGTTGTTCAGCCAAACCTTGGCGCAGCAAAACTTCGGCTTGGTCTCCCTTTCCTCCACGCAGCAATGCAGGTGCCAAAGCGTTGATAACCTGGCCAGCTGCCTGGACTTGTCGGCTGGCAAATAAATGCCGTTGCCATTCCAACCCTTGTTGCAGTGCCCAACGTCCCGCCGAAGTATCCCGGGCGGTCCAGGATTGCAACACGCCTTGCTCACCCCAGGCTAAAGCAGCAATCGTTTCTTCACTGGGGGTTTGGCCGCGCGCTTCCAGAACCCGATGCGCTTCATTGAGAAAAGTGCAGCCGTAGTACTCCGCGGCACGCAAATGCAGTACTTGGGTTTTGGTTTCATCTATCCGCCTTAACAACTCGTGTTGTACCGTTGGGCGAACTAGGAACCAGGAGTGCCCTTGTTCATCCGCCCCCTGCACTTGCAATAAACCCAACTCGTGCCAGCGGTCCAGCGTCAAAACGCTGTCGGGGAGCAAAAATCGTTTAGCCTCCTCCTCTCGGAAGGGGGTCTGGAGAATAGCTAAGATGGTCAGAGATTTCCGATCCTCCAGCGGCAACTGCAGCAATTGCTGTGAGAAATCAGGCGGGATAGCGGTTGAATCAGACATACACAGTTACCGGCTAGAGTTTGTCCTGAACATTGTCGATGTTTCAATTGTATTACGCAATCCGTTGCCTGCATCAATACTATTACCAAGTCTTTTAGTCATTCTTTAGTTTCCAACTCAGCATTTGGAATCTATTTTTATTGAGGGGTATTTAGACCCCGATCACCACCAGCGGAGGAATCCCGTTCACATGATCACTATTCATGTGATTCGGGTTGAAGAGGCACTCGGTGGTCCCTGCACAATAAAGTTCACAAAGGTTAGGGTTTATGTCAGACGAATTAAAAGAATCTGCATTACAGTATCACCGTAATCACCGGCCGGGTAAGCTGGCGATTATCGCCACTAAACCGCTGGCCACCCAACGGGATCTGGCATTAGCCTATTCGCCGGGGGTAGCTGCCGCTTGCGAAGCGATCGTCGGCGATCCCCAAGAAGCCGCTCAGATGACCGCGCGAGGCAACCTCGTCGCCGTCATCAGCAATGGCACGGCGGTATTGGGTCTGGGTAACATCGGACCGTTGGCCGCTAAACCGGTCATGGAAGGTAAAGCGGTTCTGTTCAAGAAGTTTGCCGACATTGATGTGTTCGATATTGAGTTGGATGCCGACGATCCGGCCCGTTTTATTGAAATTGTGGCTGGTTTAGAACCGACCTTCGGCGGTATCAATCTGGAAGATGTCAAGGCACCGGAGTGTTTTGAGGTCGAACAGACATTACGGAAACGGATGAAAATCCCCGTCTTTCACGACGACCAACACGGCACCGCAATCATTGTCGGAGCGGCGGTAACCAATGGCTTGCGGGTAGTCGACAAAGATATCGCCAAAGTAAAGTTGGTCGCATCGGGAGCCGGCGCGGCAGCACTGGCCTGTTTGAATTTGCTGGTCAGCCTGGGGTTACCCCGAGAAAACATCACGGTAACCGATTTGGCCGGAGTGGTTTACCAGGGCCGCACCGAATTGATGGACCCTTGGAAAGCGGTTTACGCTCAAGATACCCGCGCGCGCACCTTGGCTGAAGCTATTGAAGGCGCCGATATTTTTCTGGGTCTATCGGCTGGCGGCGTGCTGAAACCGGCGATGCTTGAAAACATGGCGGAAAACCCACTGATTCTGGCGCTGGCCAATCCCGTGCCGGAAATCATGCCCGAAGAAGCCAAGGCGGTCCGCCCGGATGCCATCATCGCCACCGGTCGTTCCGACTACCCCAACCAAGTCAATAATGTGTTGTGTTTTCCTTACATCTTCCGGGGCGCGCTGGATGTGGGTGCAACCACCATCAACGAAGAGATGAAACTGGCCTGCGTGCGGGCGCTGGCGGATCTGGCCATGGCTGAGCCTTCTGAAGTCGTGACCAAGGCCTATGGCGGGCAACCGATGCGCTTCGGTCCAGATTATCTGATTCCGAAACCCTTCGATCCGCGCCTAATCGTACAGTTAGCGCCGGCGACTGCGAAAGCGGCCATGGACTCTGGGGTAGCCACTCGACCTATCCAAGATTTCGAAACCTATACTGACCGGTTGACCGAATTCGTCTTTAAATCGGGCATGGTCATGAAACCGATCTTTGCCCGCGCCAAGCATTGCCCCAAACGGCTGGTTTACGCCGAAGGCGAAGACCGCCGGGTATTGCAGGCAACTCAACAGGTCATTGATGAAAGAATCGCCTGGCCTATTCTAGTTGGTCGACCCGCAGTCATCGAAGATCGTATCCAGGAACTGGGACTGCGCATGAAGCTCGGTCAGGATTTCGAGGTAATTAACCCGCTTCAGGACGAGCGCTTCCAGGCTTACTGGTCAACCTACCACGAGATTATGGGGCGCCATGGCATTTCCCCCGAAAACGCCAAAGTCGCGGTGCGTACCAATGCAACTGTAGTAGCAGCCCTAGCGCTACGGCGTCGCGATGCCGACGCAATGTTATGCGGCGCCAACGGGCGCTTTGGTTCGCATATTCAGATTGTTCGCGATGTCATCGGTAAATGGGAGAACATTCATGACTTCTCCACCATGAGCGCCCTGATTATGCCCAGCGGCACTTATTTCATCTGCGATTCTCATGTCACCCCCGATCCCAGCGTCGAAGAACTGGTTGAAATGACCTTGCTGGCGGCAGACGAAGTTAGTGCATTTGGCTTGACGCCGAAAGTTGCGTTGTTATCACGTTCCAATTTCGGCACCTACGATACCGCGTCTTCGTTAAAAATGCGGGAAGCGGCTACCATTCTGCGCAACCGCGCGCCGAACTTGGAAGTGGATGGGGAAATGAATGCGGATGTCGCCTTGTCGGAAGAACTGCGTAATGTCGCCTTGCCGAATGCCCGACTCAAAGGGCAAGCTAATTTACTGATTATGCCCACTGTTGATGCCGCCCATATCGCGTTCAATATGCTCAGAATATTGGGCAACGGCGTTTCAGTCGGACCGATATTGATCGGTGCAGCGCAGCCTGTGCATGTGGTGACTCACTCGATTTCGGTACGAGGCTTGGTCAACATGAGCGCCATGTCGGTGGTACAAGCGCAATTATTGGCCGAGGAGCGGGCAGTGCAGTAATTACTATTTGAGTTGTCGCGCAACTTATCCGTATAGGGGTAAGTTGCGCTATATCTCTGGCAATTCAGCTACGCATCGGTAAGCTCTGCAGTGTGCAGCCCTTAGCGTCGCACACCAACACACTACCCTGTCCGTACCAATCTCCCAACACCATCCGACAGGCCGGTTTCTGGTCGATTACCAGTGAATGCACCGCTGGACGGTGGGTATGCCCATGAATGAGCTGGTAAACCTCCAACGCCCGCATGATTGCAATGACGGCGTGCGGATTGACATCGGTGATTTCGGGCGACTTGTCGGCTACCGCCTGTTGGCTTTCCTGACGGAGTTGCTGACCAAATAAGCGGCGCTCCTCCAGAGGCCGCGACAACATCTGCGCCTGCCACCGCGAAGAACGAACTTGGGCACGGAAAGTTTGATATTTAATATCGTCTGTACACAAGGTATCGCCATGCATCAACAGGGTCGGCGTTCCATACAAGTCAATCACTAGTGTTTCGGGTAGAAGTTGCACGCCACTGGTAGCGGCGAAGCGTTGCCCGATTAAAAAATCCCGATTGCCATGCATCAGATAAACTGGCACACCCTGTTGCGTTAGGTTTTGCAGTGCCTGGGCGACGGTGTTGCCTAATTCTGCATCATCGTCATCCCCGATCCACACCTCGAACAGATCGCCAAGAATATAAAGCGCTTCGACCTCAAGCGCCTGTCGCTGCAGAAAATCCAGAAACAGGGAGACGATAGCCGGACGACGGGTGTCCAAGTGTAAATCGGAGATGAACAGGGTTGCCATGTAAGCTTATTCTCCCAGCACTTCGGTTTTTTCGATCAATACGTCCTCAACCGGCACGTTTTGATGTCCCTGTTTGCTGGTGGTAGGCACACCGACAATGTGATTGACTACGTCCATACCCTCAACGACTTTGCCGAACACGGCATAACCCCAGCCATCCTGACCTGGATAGTCCAAGAAATCGTTATCGTTGACGTTGATAAAAAACTGCGACGTTGCCGAGTGTGGATCGCCCGTGCGGGCCATAGACAGGGTGCCGACGGTATTTTTCAGGCCATTGGCTGCTTCGTTTTTGATCGCCGGACGATTCTTTTTCGGTTTCATACCGGGTTCCAGGCCACCACCTTGGACCATGAAACCGGGAATGACCCGGTGGAACAGGGTGCCGTTAAAAAAACCGTCTTGGGCATACTGCAGGAAATTGGCTGCCGACTCCGGCGCTTTGGCGTGGTCTAATTCGATATCAATGGTGCCGTGTTGCGTGTGAAACCTGATCATACTATTCACCTTGTTTGCTGTCGGTGGAAGGGGAAGGAACTGTTGAAGACTTGGTGATGGTGACTTTTTCGATGATCACCGGAGTTTGCGGCACATCTTTGGAAAAAGGCCCGCCGGAATCCGTCGGAATCTGACGGATTTGATCCACAGTGTTCATGCCTTCGGTAACTTTGCCAAACACAGTGTAGCCCCACCCGTCCCGTCCGGGATAATCCAAAAACGCATTATCGTTAACGTTGATGAAAAATTGTGCGGTGGCTGAATGGGGATTGCCGGTGCGGGCCATTGCGATGCTACCGCGAACGTTTTTCAGCCCATTGTTGGCTTCGTTGTTGATGGGGTCACGGGTGGGTTTTTTTCGGTAATCGGCGTCAAAGCCGCCGCCTTGGACCATAAAATTATTGATGACCCGATGGAATATCGTACCCTCATAAAATCCATCCCGCGCATATTGCAGGAAGTTTTCCACCGTCTTGGGGGCCTTTTCCTCGTCAAGCTCTAAAACGATGGGACCTAAATTAGTTTCTATGGTGACCTGTACACTGGCCCAGGCATAGGACGACGCCAACAATAATGCTAATCCGGCAAGAAATAGTCTTGGCA
This sequence comes from Candidatus Competibacteraceae bacterium, assembly GCA_036351435.1. Lineage (GTDB taxonomy): Bacteria > Pseudomonadota > Gammaproteobacteria > Competibacterales > Competibacteraceae > JAAUQA01. Next base: position 6,304 of record JAZBPA010000417.1, on the reverse strand, counting down.
TAATTAACCTTTCGCTTAATTTGAATGGATTTGCATAATAATAGCGCTTGATCGATTCGCCAAACTCCTCAGCCGCTTTCCGTGAAACTCTTGAACATGACCAACAGCACAGTGGTAAAAACTCGTTTTGCTCCCAGTCCGACCGGACACATCCATTTAGGTAATGCGCGCACAGCGTTATTTAATGCCTTACTGGCATTCAAGCACAGCGGTATCTTCCTGCTGCGCATTGAGGACACCGACCAAGAGCGTAGTCAGGACGTGTATGTCCGGGATTTGCTGGAAGACTTGCGTTGGTTGGGGCTAGATTGGCAGGAAGGACCTGAGCGTGAAGGCGAATCGGGGCCTTATTTCCAGTCCGCTCGCGATGTTGTGTATGAGCGTTATTATCAAGAACTGGAATCCAAAGCGTTAGTCTATCCTTGTTTTTGCTCGCCAACCGAATTGGCTTTATCCCGCAAGGCGCAACTGACGGCGGGTCGTCCGCCGCGTTATTCCGGTACCTGCGCCCGGCTGAACGAGGCGGAACGAGAGGTACGACGGGAACGCGGTATCCAACCCACCCTGCGTTTTCGGGTACCGACCGGGCAGATTGTCGAATTCGAGGATTTAGTGCGCGGTCCGCAGCGGTTTCAGACCGACGATATCGGTGATTTTATCATCCGCCGCGCCGATGGTAGTGCGCAATTTTTCTTTACCAACGCGGTAGACGATGCGCTCATGGCAGTCACCCATGTATTGCGGGGTGAAGATCATTTAACCAATACCCCGCGTCAACTGCTGTTGCTGCAAGCCCTGGATTTGCCGATCCCGCACTATGGCCATATTTCCTTACTAGTCGGTAATGATGGCAGTCCGTTATCCAAACGTCACGGCAGTCGCAGTCTGCGGCAATTGCGCGCAGCCGGTTATCTACCTGAGGCGTTGAACAATTATATGGCTCGTTTAGGCCATACATACACTCAAGATGGTTGGATGAGTGCGAAAGAACTGGCAGCGGAATTCAATCCAGAACGGTTGAGTCGCGCACCGGCCCGTTATGACGAAGCACAATTGCTGCACTGGCAAACCGAAGCAGTTCACCGGGCTGAAGCTGCTGAGTTATGGGAGTGGATGGGACAATCTGTTCACGAGCGGGTACCGGAAACTGCCCGACAGGATTTCATCACTACTGTGCGGCCCAACATTCATTTTCCCGCCGAAGCCCAGGAGTGGGCACAGCGGCTGTTCGGCAATGATTTGCACGTCAGCGAAGACGCACAAGCGGTGATCGTTGCAGCACCCAACGGGTTTTTTGAAAATGCGCTGGCCGCCTACGAAAAACACGGCTCGGCATATAAAGATTTGGTCGACGAGATCAAAAAGATGAGTGGTGTCAAAGGCAAAGCTTTGTTCATGCCGCTGCGAGCCGCGTTAACGGGCTTGACTCACGGCCCGGAATTGGCCCGTATGTTGGCTTTGATACCGGCTGATTCAGTAAGACAGCGGTTCGGCAATTTTATCTGAGCGACGGACCATGTTCTAAGATTACTGATTCCCGGCTAACACCGCGAATACGGCCGTCTATTCACCGCTGTACAGGAACAGCAAGAAGCTCTTGCCAGTTATGCATGTGAGTGAGCCACTGTTGTCTGTCCTAGCAACAGTGACTCACTCAATCAATTTGCGGATCAGCTATTCCAGCCTTGCTCTGGTAACGAGAAATCATGGTTCTGGCTGGGTTTGCCGGGGAGCGCTTCGACAATATAGTCCGTACCGCGATCAGTGAATGGTTGTGAAGGAGTGGTATCCACGATTGGACGAGGGGCATTGGGGTCCGACTGCACAGTGTAAACGTGGTGTACTCCGCCTTCGTTGAATGGCTCGGCTAAGGCGATCGTATTTAAACCCAAGCCGGTAGATAACACTATCAGGGCAGCAGCGATTGTTTTCATGATATGGCCTCTTCGATGACTTCAGTTGATGTGAGCTGATAACAGATCGGTTTAGTGGGTGTTACTCTACTCAAACCGTTGTGAAGAACCTGTAGAGTCGCCGTGAAGAGCGCGTGAATGTGCAAGAAATAGTTTTAATCGCAGCAAGAAGGTAAAAGACCCTTAATCTTTACCACTTAACCGGGCAGTGTGATTTGTGGAAGACAGTCTGATGGTTAGCGAACCGATAGCAACAGCATTAGCGCAAGCCCAAGAGTGGCTGAGACCATCACTGGAAAGCGCACAGGCGCCGGAAAGCCTCGATTATGAACTCAATCTGATCGTCGAAGAGATTCTGGTTAATATACTCACGCATGGGTTAGCTGGTGCTGATAACAACACTGTCGAAATTCGCCGGCGTCTGGAAGACAATACTCTGTGGCTGGAATTTCGCGATTGCGGTCAGCCATTCGATCCGCTGAGCGTTCCCGCACCTGATCTCGACACGGATATTGAACATCGTCCTCTCGGTGGGCTAGGGATTCACTTGGTTAAACAGCTGGCTGATGAACTGCATTATGTGCGGCAAAACAACCTCAACTGCCTACGCATCGGCAAAAAACTGACAGAACCCGACACTACGTCCCCAAAGACTATCAATGAATAAAGGATAGACATCGTGACACTAACCATTTCAGCGCATACCCCAAGAGCCGATACGCGTCAGTTAGCGTTACATGGGCGGTTGGATTCGACCACAGCACCCATGTTGGATAAGCGACTGGATGAGGAGCTCGGCAATCGTGTGCAGACTTTAGTGATTGATTTGGCAGAGTTGGGTTACATTAGCAGCGCCGGAATTCAATGCTTACTCAAGGCCCGCAAGCTGCAAGCCAAAGCCGGCGGAAAACTGCTGGTTTTGAATCCACAACCGCAAATCAATAAAGTCTTTGAGATTATCGGCGTCATTCCAGTAAAGGATGTTTTTGCAAGCGTCGAGGAGCTAGACGCTTATCTTGACGCAATACAGCAAAAAGTTCTGGATGGTGATCTTTAAAATCGACTCTGTTCCCTGCAGGTATAGCGCAACCCCTCTAAATCGATTCAATTTTAGGGATAAGTTGCGCGACAAATCAAAGGGATATAGCTGAACACCATAATCAAAATAAAGTGGTTCAGCTATAACTCCTTAGCCGCGTTTTTACAAAAGATGGGCTAGTCTTAAATTTTAGACTCAGCCTTGCCAACGTGAGTCTTGTTTGCTTATCAGCCAACTGCAGGGGATATGCGCATGACAACTAAAAAAACTACCGATTCAGAGCAAGCAGCTACCGAACAGACCACCGCCACGTTTAATCGGCGAGAATTTTTGCAAGCCTCAGCCAGCATCACCGCGTTGGGCGCCACTGCCGGATTGACGGGGTTTTCCAACCTCGCAGGCGCCCAATCCAGTGTAGGCACTGATTGCATCGCAACAGACGCAAACACCACATTCAATTCCACCAATGGGCTGATTGCCGGTCAGGACCCGAACGATCCTTCATTTCCTACCGATACCTGGGCGGAGCCTTGGGTCTGGCGGCCCGGCCTGTGGCCTAACCAGCAATTACATTTGAATTTAGTAGAGAACGCCGCCCCATTTGCGGTGACCGGTACCGGCTTCGAAAATATCCGCCCTTTATTATTTAGTTACAACGGCACCACCCCCGGCCCCACCATCCGCATGAACGGTGATGAGACCTTGTTTCTGGAATTGCGCAATCTACTCGGCTTGGATGCCGGTTCGACCGAAGTCGGCCCGTTTCCCGATCTGGCGGGGCTGCCGCCCGGCGTAAGTGCTGACGATGTACCGCAGATGCCCAGACCGGACTGGTGCCTAGGCGAACACACCAACGGTGTACATGCAGTGCATACCACCAATCTGCACACTCACGGCTTGCACGCCCGGCCCGGTTCGAACCCGGACGGCACCGAGTCCGACAATATCATTCTGCGGGTCATGCCGCAGGCCGATTTTCTCGCACGGGAAAATTCCGAAGACCCGGATTGCGTATTTCTGCGCGTCAATGAGCAGGTCGGCAGCGCCACCTATGAATTTCGTTTGGGTAATATCGGCCCCACTGATGCGCCACACCCGCCGGGCACGCATTGGTATCATCCGCATTCACACGGCGCGACTCATAATCAAGTCGCCTCCGGTATGGCCGGCTTTTTACTGGTCGAGGGCGATGTCGATGCAGCGCTCAATGAGCAACTTGCCGACACTCACAACCCCGATCCCCAGCTGCCGACCGGGCCGTATGATTATCGCGAACGGTTGATGCTGATTCAGCGGGTCAATCCAGGTACCACTGCAACAGACCCGGATGGTCCAGGTGGCGTGCGGCCGGCGGCGACCTTTCCAACCGTCAACGGCAGCTTTCAACCCAAGGTATTGGCGTTACGTCCCGGCGCAGTGGAACGCTGGCGAGTGTTGAACGGCAGTGTCGATGGGCGGGGCTATATCCGAGTGGCGGTACTGAAAGGCGATTTCACATTATGTGCTAACGAGCAGATCGGCATGCAAATTGATGCTGACAACTGCATACCCCTCAGCACTCAGGACTTTGAAGCCCTCAAATTACCCATTCATCAACTGGCGATGGATGGGGTTACGCTGGTAAGGCAGACCGAGAATGGCGGTGTCGAATACCGAATTAAAGATCTGGACTTCGTCGCCCCGCCTAACCCGCTGGATTTAAACCCCGACGATACGGCCCAGCAGCGCATCGATAAGATTGCCGGCTGTTACGCCAATGCGGCTAACGCCCGCGCCGCCTATAACCGTCCCAACGAGGTATTGCTGGCTCCCGCCAACCGCACCGACCTGTTGTTTCAAGCACCACCGCTTGAGCCTGATGAATCGTTCGCGGTGTACACGCTAGTGGCGCAGTTCGACATTCTGCATAATGAAAATTATGAAAAAGGGCTCCGCAAGCGGGTCGGTTCCGGCAATGACACCTTACCCAACTGGCCCGGCGATACCATTATTGCGTTGATCGTGGTCAGCGGCGATCCGGTCGAGGGTGGCCCCATCGACTTGAGTTCACTTGCCCTGCCACCGGTGCCGGATTATCTGTTACCGATCAGTAATCAGGAACTGCAAGTCAGTGATGCTGCGGAAGCCGATGCCCGCGGCATCGAACTGGGAACCTACCGGACCCGTTCAATAACATACTCCGGCTGGGGCAATGCGGATTTTCCGGTGATTAACGTGCCACGCACCTTTGTCAGCAGCAGCCCGGAGCTGCGTAATCTGGTGTACGGACCGATCAACCCGGGCGATAGCCGAATGGTCCTGTTGCCGCCAAATATCCGTACTATGGCGATTGATGGGCGGAAATTCGATCCTGACGACCCTGAACATCCGAAGATGTGGCTGGGCAGCGCCGAAGAATGGGCGGTTTACAATAACTCGGTATCGCTATGGCACGACACGCTGGACTCCGACTGGTCCGGTCATGTGCCCGGTCAGCCGGTTAACCGGTCTACAGCACAGGCTAAGGGATTGGACTTTATCAGCACGACTACGGTCAACCACCCGTTCCATATTCACACCAATCCGTTCTGGTTGAGTCGGCAAGAGGTGACGCTGGCTGACGGCAGCTTGGTGAATATTCTCGACGAACCGCGCTGGCAAGATGTGGTCTGGTTACCGCGTAATCGAGGCCGGGCGGTATTCCGCTCACGCTTTCCCGATTATGTGGGGGAATACGTCAACCACTGCCATATCCTGTTACATGAAGATAATGGGATGATGCAATTGGTCGAAGTAGTCGCCGCGAAGGGCAATAGCAACTATGTGCCCCGCAACCAAGTGAGTGAACCGGGTATGGACCCCGAACAGATCACCCAGATCTACGAACGAGCATCACTGGGTGAAGCATTTACCCAAAATGCCAGCTTTGTTGATCCCAACCCCAATACTGGACAAGAGTTTCCTGGCTTTAAGCCCAAGCGTTAAATCGAATAAATGGAGTATCTTGCAACGCCAGCAAGGTCACATAAGCCCTGCTGGCGAAGATTTTTGGCAAGTGAATTAATATCTTACTACAAGACCTGACCACATTTTAATGATTTATTCATTCGCTACAGGAACGCCACCGCTCAGTGGGCGAATTCGCACTGTTCCCGAAGACTTTCAGGTGTTCGAGGAGCTTGGCTTTACCGCGACCGGCAGCGGTGAGCATGTTCTGCTGCGGGTGCGCAAACGCGTCGTTAATACGAACTGGGTAGCCAAGCAACTCGCAACTTTCGCGGGTGTTCCGCCAGCCGCAGTGAGTTACGCGGGTTTGAAAGATCGCCACGCTGTCGCTGAGCAATGGTTTTCCGTACATCTGCCGGGTCAGTCT
>JAZBPA010000416.1:0-3974 GCA_036351435.1 Candidatus Competibacteraceae bacterium | reverse complement strand
GTATCGCAAGATCTCCGAGCGGTTCTACAAGGACCCCGAAGCCTTCTCCGATGCATTCGCCCGCGCCTGGTTCAAACTGACGCACCGTGATATGGGGCCGAAGGTGCGTTACATCGGTCCCGATGTGCCGCAGGAAGACCTGATCTGGCAAGACACGGTACCCGCCGGGAACACCGATTACGATGTTGAGGCTGTAAAGGCCAAAATCGCGTCCGCCGGACTGAGCATCAGCGATATGATCGCCACCGCCTGGGACAGCGCCAGAACCTTCCGTGGTTCAGACAATCGCGGAGGCGCCAACGGGGCGCGCATCCGCCTGGCACCCCAAAAGGACTGGGAAGGCAACGAACCTGAGCGTCTTGCCAAGGTGCTTGCTTTACTTGAACCGATTGCCGCTGAATCCGGAGCAAGCGTGGCGGATGTGATCGTACTGGCCGGCAACGTCGGTATTGAGCAAGCCGCCAAGGCTGCCGGTTTTGAAATTATCGTCCCCTTCTCGCCGGGCCGTGGAGATGCGACGGAAGAAATGACCGAAGTCGAAGCCTTCGAAGTGCTGGAACCCCTCCATGACGGCTACCGCAACTGGCTCAAGAGGGACTATGTCGTAAGTGCTGAGGAGATGTTGCTCGACCGCACGCAACTGATGAGGCTCACCGCTGCCGAGATGACGGTGCTGGTGGGCGGTATGCGCGTGCTGGACGTCAACCACGGCGGCTCGAGCCACGGCGTCTTCACTGATCGTAAGGGTGTGCTGACCAATGACTTCTTCGTCAATCTGACGGACATGAATTATACATGGAAGCCAGCTGGCGAAAATCTTTATGAGATCCGCGACCGCAAGACGGATCAAGTTAAGTGGACGGCGACACGAGTGGATCTTGTCTTCGGCTCCAACTCGATCCTTCGCGCCTATGCCGAAGTCTATGCGCAGGATGACAATAAGGAAAAATTTGTTAAGGACTTTGTCGCAGCATGGAACAAGGTCATGAACCTGGATCGCTTCGATCTCGCCTGATCGTCGTATCTGCGTCTTCGAGGGTTCCGTAAGGCTATCCGGCGGATGGCCCGCAACCTGAGGGAAGCCAGAGATAGAAAATAAGGGCGGCGTTTCACAACCATCTGAAACGCCGCCCTATCTTTATGCCATAGAGCCTTGTGGTTTCCGAATCGGAGCCAAAAACACATAAGGTCTTCAGGGGTGATCCAACCCACCTTGCACCAGACGCTATCCTCGCATCGAAGAAAAAGTAAGCACTATCCACCGGTAACAAAAATTCAGCAATAATACGAATTTATATCAGTCTGATTAAAAGGGGAGTTTGCTGGTCGGAGCGAGAGGCTTGTCCGGTTCTGGCGGGATTTGAATGCGGCGGAGTTTCTCAAGTATTTTCTATGGTGGGGTTTAACCCGCCTCATGCTGGCTTCGACATCCTGTTCCTATCTTTGGCAGAAAGCCACAACCGGGGCGGTATCTTGAAAGGCAGGATTTACAGGTTTGACATTCTGATGTTGATTGACTTGCAGAATTAAAATCGCATCCGTTTCTTTTGGTCAGATCTACAGGCCAAAATGGTTCCGCCCCCAATCACGCATCATCATCATGACATCCCTTAAGCTTTCGCCAACCTCGGTGAGCGAGTATTCCACTTTTGGGGGCACTTCCGCATAAACCTTACGGTGGATAATCCCATCGGTTTCCAGTTCCCGAAGCTGCTTGGTCAACATGCGCTGGGTTATACCCGGCATCACCCGTTTCAATTCTCCAAAACGGTAGGTCCGCTCCATCAGGTGATAGAGGATGACCCCCTTCCATTTTCCGCCGATAATTTCCAAAGTCGCCTCTACAGGGCATCCAGGGTTACATTTATACGTGTCGTGTCGCATTGATTTTCCTCATTAGTATCCATTTTGTAACTACGTCATTTAATTGTGCCTACTTGCGACAACAGAATATACGCCCTATTATCCCGAAACATTGCCAGGGTCAATTGAAATAAGACCGATGTCGACAGGACAAACACAAAAGGAGAAACGACCAATGAAAGCCATGATAATCCGAGAATTTGGTAGTTCCGATGTATTCGAGCCTGCGGAAATCCCCAAGCCGGAGGTTACGCCGGGCCACGTATTAATAAAGATTGCCGCAACCAGTATCAACACCGTCGATACCATGATTCGCCAGATGGGCAAGGCGCTACCGATTTCACCGGAGCTTCCGGCGGTCTTGGGTATGGACTTCGCCGGCACTGTGGAATCGGTCGGCGAAGGTGTTTCTGAATATTCTATCGGCGATGAGGTCTACGGCTGTGCTGGAGGCTTAGGTGATTTGCCGGGGACCCTTGCAGAATACATGGTCGCAGATGCCGATTTGATCGCTCACAAACCGAAAACCCTTACGATGCGCGAAGCGGCCGCATTGCCTTTGGTTGGTATCACGGCTTTTGAAGGACTGACACGGGCCGGCATTGCCCAGGGCCAGAAAGTGCTGGTCCATGGCGGTTCCGGTGGCGTTGGCCATGTCGCTTTGCAGCTTGCCCGTTATTTTGGAGCCGAGGTTTACGCAACCGGTGGCGGTGACAAGCAACTGGCATTGATCAAAAAACTGGGTGCTATCGGTATAAACTACAAGACGGAAGCTGTTGCTGACTACGTTGCCAAATATACAGACGATGCCGGTTTTAATGTGGTTTTCGATTCAGTTGGCGGTGCGAATATGGCAAATTCTTTTGAAGCGGCCGCTCTCAATGGCCAAGTTGCTTCGACCGTCGCTATGGTTGAGCTGGACCTGTCCGTAGCCCATTTTAAGGGGCTGTCATTGCACGTCGTGTTCATGTTAATCCCGATGATCCACAACTACAAACGGGAAGAACATGCCAAAATTCTCCGTAAATTGGCCGAAATTGCAGATGCTGGCGGTTTGCGGCCGTTACTGGATGAACAAGCTTTTTCCCTTGAGGAAGCCGGAAAAGCCCACGACCGTCTTGCCAGTGGTCAGGCTATGGGGAAAGTCGTTGTCGAAATATAGCTGGCTTCGCGTATCGACCTCAGGGCGTGTCAACCGATCGCGATGGACGACACCTCCACCGCATCGCCTATTTCCCGGTTGAAACCGACAGTGCCTGCAAACAGGCGGCAAGGCATCCACCGGCAAGCCGATTGAAGATGCGCTGAGGGAAGAATTCAATGGCCTTTATCAGGCAACCAGACGGATTTTCGCCATGAAACGCTTTACGATAGCTGATGAAAAAGGTGTCGGAAACAACACTAAAAACCAGCGTAACTGGAACGATGCCGTGGTCGGCATATAGTGGTCGGCATATAGAGGACCGAATAATGAGCACGAAACAAAAAACCATTCTTATTACCGGCGCCACTGACGGGATCGGGTTGGAAACCGCCAAGATGTTGGTCTCGTCGGGCCACAACGTCTTGCTGCACGGCCGAAGTCCGGCAAAGCTGGAAAACGTGGAAAGAGCGCTCTCAGCCATAGCGGATGGCGGGCAGGTTGAACGCTACGTGGCCGATTTGTCCCGCATACCTGATGTTGAGGCACTGGCGAAGGCTGTCGCTGAAAAGCACGCCAGACTCGATGTACTGATCAATAATGCCGGCGTTTACAGCACGCCCGATCCAATCACTCAGGACGGGCTGGATGTGAGGTTTGCGGTCAATACGATTGCCCCCTATCTGCTGACACAACGGCTTCTGCCGCTGTTAGAAGCATCCGCACGGGTCATCAACTTGTCCTCCGCAGCCCAGGCGCCGGTCGATCCGGAAGCGATGTTCGGGCGCGTCAAGCTGTCCGACGGTATGGCCTATGCGCAAAGTAAGCTGGCGATTACCATGTGGTCACGCAGCATGGCGCTTGCGCTCAAGGATGACGGCCCGGCCATCATTGCGGTCAATCCCAGGTCGATGCTCGGCAGCAAGATGGTCAAACAGGCCTATGGGGTGGCCGGTGGCGATCTCCGCAT
>JAZBPA010000415.1:0-2041 GCA_036351435.1 Candidatus Competibacteraceae bacterium | reverse complement strand
GCCGAGGACCCCCAGCCAGGCTGCATGGCCTCAGCCGCCAATGTCATGATAATAGCGGTACGCACGTGAACCGGCTTCCATGGGATCAATCTTACGCCACGGCCAAGGCAAGGCCGTTGCGGCATCCGCTGTTTTTTTGGCCGGCGCAGAGAAATTCATGGACGTGCAGCCGATCAATCCTCCAGCCAACAGCGTTCCCGCGCTTTTCAACAGTCGCCGACGGGAAGGGTTGGTTCGGGTTTTTCCTTCACCCATGGTGGTATTCTCCTTTCCTTCACATACGAAGGTTCTCTATCGCTCTTTTCGCTTTTTCGGCCAATCTTTGGGTCCTCTCATTTCGCCCGTGCACTTTCCAAATCATGGGCGGTATGGTGACACGCCGCGCAAATGTCGGTTTTCTTCATCACATGCTCAGGGTGGGTTCCGCCATGGCAGTATTGGCAGGTGGTTGATGCCCCGTGCTGTTCCTGATGGCAAAGTGCGCAGGCAATGTCGCTGTGTTTGCTTTGGCTTGCCGCCAGCTCATCCAAGGCATCCTGATGACATGCGGCACAGTAGGCTGACGGCACATTGAACGCATAGGTGACGTCGGTGGCAGTATGCGCCCGATGACACTGACCGCAGGCATCTTCGGCCATTTGGTCAGAATGCGGTTCGTGGCATTCCATACATGCGGTGTAGGGCTTTTTTACTTCCGGTGGATGACCGACGTGGCAGTCGCTACAACCCATCGTATTGTGCTTACCCCCCTTGGCCTGCATCGCCGTGAATGACCCTTCATGACACTTCATGCAATCCTGATAAGCGGCTTGTACTTCTATTGCTGCATCGAGAATTTTAAAATCGCCGCCATGGAGCTTCATCTCTTTGATCCTGAATCCGTCATCGATCTTCACCGTATCCTTGGCATAGCCTTCTCCGCCGTCGATAACGGTCCATTTCATGCCGAAAGCCGTGAACATCGCCATGTTTCCGCGGATCTGGATATCGGTCATGGGATAGGGACCACTGGGCGGCGGCCCCTCCATCATGCTGAACCCCATGAGCCAGTTGTCGACCGTTTTCTTGTTGTCAACGTCGACGAGATAATAGTAAATGGCGCCCGATTCGGGTTTGTACCCCGCTTCCCCGGGCTTTCCCAGCGTAGGGCTGCCCTTGAATTCGAGCCAGAACTGCACCTGGTTCCGGACCCCGTCCTTCGTGTAGTCAAACTGAATGGTTTCGGTATAGGCCACGGCACCCGTGATTTCCGTCCGTTGGGCCGCAGCCAGGTGACTGAAAAATACAAACTGGCAGAACAGCGCCGCGAGCAAGATCTTCATACCTTGGTCTCCTTGATGATCCCATGTGCCTGATCCAGTCGATACCCCACTACCTGGTGGACTCTCACACAATCCTCGACGTAATTCACCGTTGTGTCGACAATGGCCCGAATTGCCTCCGCCAGTTCCTTGTCGCCGATGCTAGTTTCAACCCATTCTGGAAGGGCCTTCAAGTTGATGCCGGGAAGAGAAGCGTTGTCCGGTTCAAGAAACAGGTGCAATTCAGGCAAGCTGCGCACATCTCCAGGCATGATCCCCACGGGCGGTTTCAGGCGGCCGGCGGGAAAGCGCGCTTTAAAGGGAACGGGGCTCAGGATCTTACGGGACAAGGACTCGCTGGGCTGGGACAAAGAATAGTTCACGACGCTTCCTCCCCCAATCTGCCGGCTGCCGCGAGCGCATCGGCCACATAACCCATGTCCATCGTTTCAAGCGTGCTGCGTTTGGGCCAGCCTGTCTTGATGTCCCAGCCCTCGAGCTGATAGAAAATCGTTTTCCATTCTTCGAGTTTGGCTTTATCCATCGAGCGGCCCATCAGATCCTTATAATACCATTTGCCATCGTCGTCCCGACAGGTCCACATGAAGAATGGAAACAGTTCGCCTTTGTTGTATACGGTTTCGTAGATATACGGTGCGAAATGCACCATGTCGCGGTGTCTTCCCTGGAGCACCCAGATGGCGTTGTCCAGGTTCCAGATCCGGCGCCCGATTTCAATG
>JAZBPA010000414.1:0-3420 GCA_036351435.1 Candidatus Competibacteraceae bacterium | reverse complement strand
CTCTTTGGTAATTTCCGTTACACGCATCTGATTGATAAATCAGGCAAATGCTTTGTAACCGATCAAATCGAGTTGAATGCGCTGAAATAAATGGCCCAAATTCAACACGCCATAACAACGTCGTTTAATGACGTCGGGCTCAGCGAAGGGATCGCTCCCTCCGCTGGCCTTCAAAACCGTGCGTGCCACGTTAACGGCACACGGCTCCTCAGTGGACGGGGCTCTTGTCATAAGTACCTAACCGTTGAGAGAGTTCATGATATCCACCGTGTATCTGGTCGTGACAGTGACGGTGAACCGCCGATAGGTTGTCATACCTGTTGTTGCCGCGATCGCTATCAAGGTGATGAATCTCGATTATCGCTTCCGGCATGAAAACGAGTCCACAAGCTTCGCATCGTCCGTGTTGTCGGTGAAGTATTTTCGCCATTCTGTTCGATACGCCCGGATAACGTCCTCGGCGTGCCGCCCAGTAACTCCAGTTTCCATCGTAAGGGCTGGCTCTGTCCCTGACCTTGACGTGCCTTATGATCGGTACGCCGGCGTGTCGTTTGAGGGCCCATCCATTGCGTGCGGTAAACACCCAGCCGTTGCCTTGATCGATGGTCCAGTACCGGTTGACGATCCAGTGGCATGATTTTTTGGGGTGTCGGAACCGGGCCCATCTCGTCAGACGATTGTGAAGCTTGTAGTCCAGCGTGGTAAAGATGTCCTTGCTGACCACCGCTCTGTAATAGTTGCTCCACCCCGTAATCCTGGAGTTGAGTAACCCTATCAGGTTCTCTTGGTGATTTGCCTGATTGCGGCTGATCATTTCGGCAAGCTGCCGATAGTGACCTTTAATCGCCTCTTTGCCGGGCTTGATGAGCGTTTTGAAACCGCATCCTCTGGCCGTGTTGTACTTGCTGGCCGAGTATTGGCGAACCTGGAAACCAAGGAAATTGAAACCCGCTTCGCCGCTGTCCGTTTGGAGGGTATGGACGAGACGGGTTTTTTCCGGGCTTAGCTCCAGTCCCATACCGGCTAGCCAGTCTTCCATTAACCGCCGGCAGTGCTCGATAGCCGTCTGATCTCTGTGGAGTACCACGATGTCGTCAGCATAACGAATCACCAGGGGTTTCCAACTCACGAAGCGCTCTTTTCCCGCTTCCTGCATCCTGCGTTGTATCGGGAATTGGTTGCGGATATGGGTCTCCAGTCCATGTAAGGATATATTGGCTAGTAGTGGCGAGAGCACCGACCCTTGCTGTGTACCACGCGCTGTTTCGGTAAACCTGCCTTTGTCGATGATCCCCGCTTTGAGCCAGCGCTTGATCAGCCGTTGCAGGCTCGGGAAGGTGTTCATCTTACCCAGCAAGGCGTTTTGGTCGATACGGTCGAAGCATTTCGCGATGTCCGCATCCAGCACATATTTGGGCTGTTGGCGGATAGCATTAAAGATCGCGCCGATCGCATCATGGACCGACCGTCCCGGTCGAAAGCCATAGCTGTTGGGTTCGAACTTCGCTTCCCATTCCGGTTCCAGCACTTGCTTCACCAGCGCTTGACGGGCACGGTCGTACAAGGTCGGAATCGATAGGGGGCGCTGTTCGGTTTTTCCCGGTTTGGGTATCCATATCCGTCTGGCTGGCTTGCCGGTGGGTAGCGCTTCCAGCTGCGCTGCCGTCGTTAAGCGTTGTTTGGGCGTGAGCGATTTAACCCCGTCCACGCCCGCCGTGTGCTTACCCCGGTTATCCTGGGTGACTTGGCGTACGGCCAACAGCTTGGCTGCTCGTGACTTCAGTAACAGTCTTTGGAGTTGATGAACTCGTCGGGTATCTCCTGCTTGAGAGGCTTTGTAAATCCGCTTTTGGAGCTTGAAGACTGCCATCTCCAGCTTGCGCCAGGGTAGCCTTCCCCATTCATACGTGGCCAGTAGCCCGCTCATGACATGTGCACTCTACTTAGTAGCTTTACATTTCCATCCACCGTGAGTCTGTCAGCATATCGTCTCCATTACAGAAACGCGTTGGCTTTCGACTCAATCCCATCCCGCACGCCTTGCGGTTGGCACCTGCTCCGGCCGGTCGACCCCATCCGGAGAGCACGTACGGGGTTACTTCGTTCCCGATCCCAGTTTGCCGATGAACGTAGGGTGGTAAAGTCTGCCGGGTTTGTGCGGGGTGAGTGCCAGTCATATCAAAACTGCTGGCCCTTAAACCATTGCCTTTTGGCTCCAGCGTCCAAGCCTGATTCCGCTGGTTCAACATAACGACAGTTTAATCACCTTCCTGTTCGTACCCATATTCATCTCTACTGGCGGTGTCGCCGGGTTAGGCTCCCAGCTTATCCGCGTTCATTCCCGCTTCACGGATTGAGGACCAGTCGCTACCGTGGGGAATGTGTTTCAGCCCTTCACCAAGGGCGGTAGGAATTACACCTACACCGGAACCAAGTTCTCGAACCATGGATCATTCCTTCCCTTTGGTTCGGGACCCTTCCCCCGTACCTGTTTCGGGTTCGGTTTCGGGTCAACGAATCGCACCTTGATCTTGTTGTTGAAGCCTTCGACAAAGCCGCTGGTTTGGCGATCCAGAAAGTAATTGGTAATCTCATCCAGGTGATTGTCCATGGTGGTTAAGAACTTCTCGAAGCCGGGGATCGCCTGCAGGGTCACGAATTCCCGCCACGCCTGGAACCAGTCGGTAGCCTGAGCCTTAGTTTGAGCTTGCGCGAAGATCGCCGTCAGTACCTCGCGCATCAGATGAGCCGTGCGTAAGGTTGGGGCGAGGTCAAACACCTGCTCCAGACGCTGGCGTTCAGACGCCGTTAACGCCGACCAGGGTTTGCGAAATAACCAGAGTGTGCCTTTGACCTGCGCGTCATAGTCGGCTGAGGAGAGGGTCTGTTTGAGTCGTTTTACTTCCTGCTTGCGCACTGCATCGGCGCAGTCCCGATAGGCTTTGGCGACATGGAATCGGTCCACCACCACGACCGCCTCGGGCAGTGCTTCGTGGGCGGCATTAACAAAGCCTGTGTACATGTCCGTGCAGACCTGGGTAATAGTCACCTTCAGCCGTTCGGGAATGGTGGCCAGGAAAGCGGCTACGGTTTCCTTACTGCGGTCAGGCAATACCGCCAGTAAAGTGAGTGACCCCGCCGCATGGCGGCTGGTGACGATGGTGATAAAGTCCCGATGCCCCTTGCGCAAGGCAATCTCATCAATCCCGATGACGCCAAGAGCGGTCAACCGGCTCCAATCCACCTCATGGGCCAGATGGCGCTCGACAATGCCTTCCACCGCTGCCGGGGTCAGGGTATGTTTACGGCTCACATCCACCACCGTGCTGTTGATCAAGGCCCGCAGCATGTCGTGCTCAAAGGCCCGCGTATGAGGACTGTTGGGTTCATACCAGGTGCACCGTTGGGTCGTCGTCGGGT
>JAZBPA010000413.1:0-6205 GCA_036351435.1 Candidatus Competibacteraceae bacterium | reverse complement strand
CATATTCAGTAGTTGCTGGTCTTCGGTATAATTAATTACCTCGTTGTAGGCCATACGACCGTTCGAGAACGAAGGCGGACCCACCACGGCGCAACTGCTAGCGAGTATAGCGACGCTCAGCATCACTATGATGCGTATTCTTGTCTTCATAACTCTTCACCTTTTGAATGTTACCTTTTTGATAAGGTAGTGATTCGTTTGCGCTGCCACTCAATTTAACCGCTACGCTCTTCCTTGGGTTGTCGGTACTTCTGATCACTCTACGCTCCAGAGGCTTATTCCAGCTCGGTTGCTGGCGGAGTGTACCACTGCTCTTTTGGGACTATCTTTGGTTCCTTTGTATCCGCCCGGTAAGCCGGTGTCATGATTTGTACACCATATTCATTGAACACGTCCTGGATGTTGCGGTGCATCTCTGTGTACAGCTCAACCATTCGCGAGGCATCTTTACAATAGGCATTGAGTTCGTAGTTCACTGCATAGTCCGCCAATGATTTCTGCCGTATGAACGGCTTGGGTTCTTTGAGAAGATCCTGCGTGCGTTCGGCGGCCAGTAACAGCATCGCCTCTACCTGCCGCCACGGTACCTCGTAACCGATGCCAACCGTGGTATGCAGGATCAATCCCTGGTCCCGGGCCATGGTGCTGTAGTTGGTCACTTCGCCGTTAAGGATGGTTGAATTCGGGATCACCACCTCTTCATTTTTCGGTGTCTTTAAATGGGTGACCAATACGCGCATTTCCATGACATCACCTACGGTGTCACCAATCTTGACCCGGTCACCAATTCTGAAGGCACGCCGGTAGGTCATGGTGTACCCAGCGATCACGTTGGAGATCACGGAAGTGGAACCGAGAGAAAACAGTACCCCTAACAGAACTGAAACCCCTTTGAAGGCCGCAGAATCAGAGCCTGGAATAAATGGATACGCGATCACTAACACAAAGATGATAATCCCCAAGCGCACGATACGATAGGTTGGCCACGCCCAGTCGGTCTCGAAGCCCTTGATCTGCAGACGCTTATTCTCTACTGCTGCAAATACCCCACGGGCTAATTTCAACGCATAACGGGTGATAAAAAACAATACCACCAGAAATACCAGGTTTGGTATAAAATTGATGACGGCATCACCCATTTTACTAAGGGGTGCTAACAGGAATTGGAACAATGTATGGGCGGTGTAGCGCGTCTGCGGAAACAAACTCAGCGCAAAATTAGCGAATAAGTAAATGAGTAATAAAACGATCAGTGCCTGCAATAACCGTAGTGCACTATGCAAGAGACCCCAGAGCTGTTCTCCCCGCAAGATACGTTTAGATCGCGTTTCAAGGTCCTGTATACGGCGCTTGACGCGAGGTTCCAGAAATCTTTCTACACGGCGAAAGCCCCACAATACGCCGAACAAAAGCCCGACCAGCACGAACATGCTTCCGAGCAAATACAGTGCGTTTCTTGTCAATACGGCCGGCTTGCGGTCATGTCGGTAATCCTTGATGGACTCGGCAATTCTAGTTCGTAGGGTCTCGGCAAGCACCGTCCGGTCAATCCCTTCGGTATCGGCATCCGCTTCTAGTACCGATAAGACCGCATTACCACCCTCACCCGGAAAGATCTGGTGATAGGTGCCACTATCTTTGATCCGAAGTGTCTTGGGATCAAACGTCGAATCTTGTGCCAACGCCTTAATGCGCTGAGCGATCTCTTGTGCTCGGCGTTTGGCCGGGTAAGCCGATACGCCGATTACATAAAACTGCACCCTGCCGTTAACCACTACCGGGGCCGTTTCCATTACGTTGAAGCTGCCGGATGGTTGGGCGTCCTTGATTTCGGTCTGGGATTGCGAGCAAACAACCGCAGGCAGCAACAAGGTGATAACGAGTAATAAAAATCGCATGAGCCTATATGCATCTGGTAAGGCAAACTTACTCACACTGCGGAATGGCTGAGTTGCTTCAGAATTGCATGAAGTGGCTAACATTATAACGACTCTCCTTTCATGAGACCAAACCAGGCGGCAGCCAAAACTTTAATCGTATTAGCGTTCACAAATAGAGGCGTTAAATTCTCTATGCGCATGCACATTTCATTTAACCGGCTGCGGATCCGGAAATGTCCAGCTTCCGTCCAGGACCGCC
This sequence comes from Candidatus Competibacteraceae bacterium, assembly GCA_036351435.1. Taxonomy (GTDB): domain Bacteria; phylum Pseudomonadota; class Gammaproteobacteria; order Competibacterales; family Competibacteraceae; genus JAAUQA01. Next base: position 4,066 of record JAZBPA010000413.1, on the reverse strand, counting down.
TTCTGCGGCCGGTACAGCCTGGCGATGTAATTCCATCCCGGTACGATCGGCAGGAAATTGTCTGCCTTGGGATCTCCGCCAAAATGAATTGTAATACTGCCGTCTTTAGCCTTTTTGGCAGTAACATTATTAAAGGAGTAGGCGTTGTATTTATTGACCGGCATCAAGCCCTTGTCGTCGTAAAGGGTCACCGACCAGAAAGCATCCACCGGCACGTCCTTCACGGTGAGGGTGTAGGGCGTCTTGCCATCGTTCTTCTCGGGGACCACGTTCACATAAGTGGCCGCATCTGCCGGCAACCCGCCCCAGCCGAGTGCGGCACCCAGCATCCAGTAGACCGGGTCCAGCTCCTCTTTCTTGCCAAACAGTTTTGAAGAGTCCGTAACCGTCGAGGCGACCACGTTGATCGTCTCCCGCATCTTCTCCACCTCGTCCTTCTTCCAGTCGGGCACCTCAAACTTTCCGATATCCGCCTGCTTGACGACGACGGCATCCTGAAGTCGAAACGCCTCTTTCATGTCTTCCTCGTCATTCGGATCCGCAAAGGTTCGAACGGTCAGTAACACATATCGCGTTCCGACCTTTTCTTCTGTCAATGTGCCGGTCTTGGGACCATAGAGTCCCCAGATCGAATGATCCTGACTCACAATCATCAAGGACTGATAGCGTCCCTTGGTATCCGGCATTGTGATCGTGACCGGAGAAGTCAGGTCCCACACGCCAAATGAGTACAGCGTGTCCCGGTTACCCCTGATAGTAATCTGATTGTTTACGTCGTAGGGCTTGCGGCTATGGTGCAACTTGCCAAAGTTGTTGAAGCTCTTGATATAGCCTTTCATCTGAAAGTCCGACTCGGCACGGACATAGTTTTCGGCGGTAACCTTGGGAGTACCTGCAGCGTAAACCGATGTCAGGGCAAAGATTAATAGACACGTTGATAACAATGCCTGCAAGGTACGTTGTAATCTCGATTGTGATTTCATATCTGATCCTTTTTTAAATATATTTACTATTAGGCGTTGTTCAGCTCTCAACTATTTCACCAATTCGATTTCACCCGGCCGCCAGGTCTTGTTGATCCAGGGCTCAAGCGGTCCGTACATCCGCAGCGCAACGAACCAGCCTTTACCCGGCACGGTTGCAAGCCAGTTGTTCTCAAAACCTTTGGGTGGTTTCGGTCCAAAGTAGATGTCGAAGGAACCGTCAGCGTTCTGCTTAATACCTTTGGTTTGGCTGCCGACGGTCGGAAACTTCTGGCTGGTCTGCAGCTGTGAGCGGGTCTGATTGTCATACATTGTTAGTGCCCAAAAAGCCTTGGCTGGAGGATTCGGTGGCAGACGTAGCTTGTAATTCCTGGAGCCGTCAAACGGCAGCTTTTTTGAATCCACATAAGCGATGCCATAATCGGATCCAGCGCCGGCTTTGGTTAGCGCCATCGCAGGCGTGACAGCAGTGTATGGATAATGAAACAGAACCCGGGCATCCGAATTCATTGTCTGCCCGTCTTTACCATTGAAAAACACATTTTTATCAACAAAACCCATCGTCCAGGCGCTGTGAGAATCCGGATAAATTTCAGCGCCCTTCATGTTCCCATCAACGCGCGGATACCAGACAATCGATCTTGCAGCTGCATTAGCGATCTTAATGGCATCTTGTAAGATTATTTTCATGCGATCATCAGGAGAAAAGGGCTTTCCTTTTTCAATACCTACAGAGGCAAACAAGCCGCGCGTCTCTGGATCCAGCATACCGATATGCTCTCCGTCGATGATGTGATGCAAGTGTTTATAAAAGCTATAGTCGTTGGCATGGATAGTATTAAAAGATTTCCCTGAGCCACTGATGTATTCCATCTTTGGTTGGTTGTCCTTTTTGGAAAGCGGGTAGATACGCAGGTTGTCTTTAACACCCTTCGCTGCTACATCAAGACCCTTGGCGATTGAGGCGCGCATAAATACCCACACTCGGTATGTTTTGGAGGGTACAGCGAAATAGCCGTCAGGTACTTCGCCTTCATATTCCGGTGGTAAAACCAGGTACTTACCACCTTTACCCTTATCTGGTCCTGCCGGCCCAATGTCCTGCATATAGCGGAACCAGGCATCATTAAATGCACCGAGCATACCAGGTGGCGCTTCCAGTACAGTCGGGCCATCACGCTCAAGATCCAGAGTAGGTATCACATACATGGTGGAGGTATTGCCTGTTAGAAACAGGGAATTGGAATCCATTAGCTTGTCGAAAATCACTACCTGATGTGCCTGTACAGCACCGAGCTCATGGTTTCCTTTGATTAAAGCATCGAGCGAGGCACCCGGCATACCCTTGAGAAAAGCATCTACCCCGCGCATCGTGTCGAGGTAGTCGTAAACCCTTTCTGCGGTTTCAGGGCGCGGCGCACCATCAAAGAAATTCAGCACACCGATTGAAGTGTTCACCTGGTCTGGTGTTGATATTGAATCCAGTGTCTCCTTAGTCACCTCGGCACTTGCGGGCATGCACATGATTTGCGCAGCGACAAAGATTAGACACATCTTGATGAGTTGATTGTTCATCCGCCTTTCAAGCAAATGCGCCATAGATCTGACTACATTGTTCATTAAATAACCCTCTCCATTCTATTTTCGTATACTCTCTCGTAGGTCATCGCTAGCGCTCTCTTTGACTTACGTCCGAACCAGCCCAGACCTTTTGTTACCAACTAATTCACTACCATAAAGCGTGGAAACCCAGGTTCTTGTCAACGCTTCGAGAACTGGCTCCTTTTTGCTCCTTGGCCGCTGCCCAAAGGCTTCAATAAGCGTATAGGCATCAAGGCGGTTGAGTGCTATCGCGACGGGCCGTGCATCAAAATTCGTGATCAGGCCCTGCTCCTGGTCGGCCTCTATGCGAGCAGTAACCGCATCATCAAACTGCTTTTTGAAGAGGTTCCAGGCCTTCTCCAATAGCTCGTCGCTGGCAGCAGCATCGTCAGTGGCCTTCAAGATAGGGCCTAGCCTGTAACAGACATCAACCAGACCTGCCAGGGATTCATTCAGTAAAGCGATGGGATCGCCGTTGCCCTGGAACCATGGCCCGGTAACAGCAAAGACCTCGTCCCTCAGCATATCCAGCAAGGCTTGCATCAGATCGTGCAGGTCTTTGAAGTACTGATAAAACGCGGAGCGGCTCAAGCCTGTCGAAGCCATCAGCGAGTTGACAGTCATGTCACGAAACGGATGCGACCAAACGAATTCCAACCCGGCATTGAGAATTGCCGTGCGTGTGAGTTCGGATTTCTGGATCCTGAGAGCCGGTTTTGGATCCAGCCTAATGGGGGGCGATGATTTATTGATTTCTGACATAGTGTTATATATTATAATTGTCATGTCAGTTCAGTCAAATTTTGGGAAATAAATTTGAACCCTTAGCAATGATGATGGTTCAATGGAGCTTGGTACGCGGCAAACTGCACATCGGGGAAACTGAGGTACTACAGCACCACGGCCAAAGAGGCATCTGTGTGTTCTTCTTCGGGCAGATGGGGCTGATGGCGGGCTTGGCATACAGGGTTCTAAGTTCAACAGGATTGAACATGGCAAGTGAACCGCGATTCAGGAAGATGCAGCGTCGTGCGTCGTCAGGATTTACAGCGAAGGGCTTGCAGTTTCTAGAGCAGCAGCGGTGTGCTCCATTGACTCATTTACAAAAAAAGGACACTAGTATGAGAAGCCGACCTTCGTATCCAAGCCTTCTGGCTGCTGCCACTTTGTTGATCCTCGTTTCACCGCTGTTGCTGGCTGAGTTCGACAAACCCGATAAGCTTCCAGCCGAATCGGTGACGGTCAAGAAACTGGAGGCTAAAGTCGCCGAAACGGAGGGTACGTCTGGACTGGAAGATGAGGTTAAGATAAGACTCCTCGACTTCTACCGCAAGGCGCTGGACAACCTTAAGACCGCGGCCTCCGATATCCAGGCTGCTGCAGAGTATACGCGCCTCATGGAAGAGGCGCCTTTTCGAATAACGACACAGCGTGATGCGACGGTCGATCTGCAGTCCCAGGCGGCGGATACCCTTGACGTT
>JAZBPA010000412.1:0-4646 GCA_036351435.1 Candidatus Competibacteraceae bacterium | reverse complement strand
TTTCGGCATCATCGCCACCGAAAAAGGCTGGAACGTTTATCTGTGCGGCAACGGTGGCAGCAGTCCCCGGCATGGCGATTTGGTCGCTACTGATCTATCCGACGATGAAACGATTCGGCTGCTGGATCGATTCCTGATGTTTTACATCCAGACCGCCAAGCCCTTGCAGCGCACCGCCCGGTGGTTGGAAGAATTGGACGGCGGCATCGACTATCTCAAACAGGTGATCATCGACGATAGCTTAGGATTGTGTGAGCAGTTGGAAAAGGACATGCAGCACTTGGTAGATACCTACCAATGCGAATGGAAATCCGTAGTCGAGAATCCCGAACTACGCGCAAGATTCAAGGAATTCGCCGATGAGGGCGATGCGAAAGTGACTTTGCCATTTGTTCGTGAGCGCGGCCAGAAACGCCCGGCTGACTGGCCGGATGCTAGGCCACTGACTTTCCATAAATCAGTGCCTCGCGAAGACCATTGGCAATGGCAACGGATGGCCGACGTCGAACAGGTTCCGCAAAACGGCGGAATCGCGGTGCATTACGGCGAAGTGCAGTTGGCGATTTATCATTTCGCTCGCCGTGGGGAGTGGTTCGCTACCCAGAATACCTGTCCGCACCGCAAGGAAAATGTATTAGCGCGTGGGTTGTTAGGCAGCCAAGGCGACGAACCCAAGGTAGCCTGTCCACTACATAAACGGACCTTTTCGCTGCGTTCCGGTGAAGGATTGAGCGACGCTGATTACTACATTCGCACCTTCCCAGTGCAGATCAGGGACGGTCAAGTATGGCTTAAATTACCATCAGCAGAGTTGCTGAGTCAGGAGTTGGGTTGCGGGGACGAGTCTACGTGTAGCAGCGAAACGCATGATGCGGTGGCGGTATCTGCTTAAGGCGGCACTCATATTCCAGATTGCCAGAGGTGCTTAAAACTGACGGATTCGGGTTGGGTTAATTCCAATCCGAATCCGTAGATCTTTATAGTTGAACGGTTTATTTTTGCGGAAAGATCTGCTTCCAATCTTGTTTCATGGATACTACCGTCCAACCTCTTTGCTCGGCTTCGTCCAACCCTTTTTCCAGCCGTCCAATGTGGCTTTCGCGGTCATAGGCATACTCGCGTTCCGCATCGTCATGATGCACGAGAACGCCAAGGCGGCGACCTTCACCGGCAGTTGTCCATTCAAGCATTTGGAAATCGCCGTCGGAATTGCCAAACGCAGCTATCGGTCGGCGGCCGATGTGTTGATTGATGCCGACTGGTTTGCCAGCCTTATCGTCGATGAAATTGACCTCGGGTAAACGGACCAGCACCGGCTTACCGCCGTGTACTTGGTACTTGGTTTTGATGCTGCTACCGATTACCTGTTCCGGTGGAATGCCGTAGACCTGCTCAACCCAAGGGCGCATAAACTCGATTCCACCGCCTGAAGCGATGTAGGTTTTGAAACCGTTCCCGCGAAGGTAGGTGAGCAGTTCCAACATCGGTTGGTAGACGAGTTCCGTATAGGGACGCTCGAATTTTGGATGTTTGGCGGTTGCAAGCCAGTCCGTGACGGTTGCAGCGAATTCCTCGGTGGTGTTACCAGCATGAGAGGCCATGACCAATTCGAGTAGACCTTTTTCGCCGCTTTTCGTTAGCGCCTCCATATCGTCGTCGAGCACTGCCTTAAACGGTTGTTGATCCTTCCACTCCGGGTGTTGCGGGGCCAACGCCTTTATACGGTCCATTGCGAATACCAGCTGGACATACAAAGGTTGTTCAATCCACAGATTGCCATCATTATCGAACGTAGCAATGCGTTCTGCTGGCGGTACGTAGTCCGGCCCGTCTTTGTCGGTAACGGCTGTCACAAATTCCTGGATCGCGGTTTTCGCCGCACCATCATTCCAGGAAGGCAGGGGATCGGCTATAGCCCATTGGGTTACAACCAATAAGATGAAGAGCGCAATTGCGCGTAATGAAATAAGCCGCATCGGAAATCTCCACTACTTAAGTTTTGAACACGAAAAACGGCGGTCATGACTGCAACCGCCGAAGCTTTTCGAACCTTCCTTGGCATGAGAGAAGCAGTTGCCCTGCCCAAGGGCAACTAAATAATTAATTTGCCGTTATTGCGCTCCACCTGGGGTCATCATTTTTTCCATGACTTCATCAAGCGAGAAGCTTGCAGCCTTCTGGCGTGGTGGGAACTCCTTGAACGTTTCCAGGAACTGACCCACGTATGCTTGCGCAGGCACCAGCATGTAGGCCCGATCTATCATCCAATCGAAGTAGGTATTGGAAGTTAGCGGAGCGCGTTCATACGGATCACGCCGCAAATTGAAAATGAGCGGCAAACGCAGCTCCACAAAGGGTTCCATCCACACTCGAAGGGTTCCTTGCGTTTTCTGCTCCATAAACACCAACTTCCAATCGTTATAGCGTAACGCAGTCAGATCGCCGTCATCGGAGAAGTAGAAAATTTCCTTACGCGGGCCTGCTTCGGCTTCACCGGTGAGGAAGGGAAGGAAATTGTAGCCATCGAGATGAACTTTATAGGTACGCCCGATGGCTTCGACACCACCAGCCTTGAGCTTCTCTTTGATTTCCGGTTCTCCAGCGGCGGCCAGGAAGGTTGGTAGCCAATCCATGTGGTGCATGATGGCATTAGACCAGCTCCCCGCTTCGATTTTACCGGGCCAACGCACCATAGACGGCACCCGCCAGCCCCCTTCCCAGTTGGTGTTTTTCTCGCCCCGGAACGGCGTGGAGGCAGCATCCGGCCAAGTGTTGTAATGTGGTCCATTGTCGGTCGAATAAAACACGATGGTATTATCGGCAATGCCCAGGTCATCTATGGCTTTGAGGAATTTGCCGATGTGCTGATCGTGTTCGACCATGCCGTCGGAGTATTCGTCTTGACCGGAGATACCGCGCAGCTCGGGTTTGACGTGGGTGCGGAAGTGCATACGTGTGCCGCTCCACCAGACGAACCAGGGTTTGCCGGCTTTCTGCTGGCGCTGAATGAAGTCGATAGCGGCATCGGAGCTCTCGTCATCGACGGTTTCCATGCGTTTCTTGGTCAGTGGCCCAGTGTCTTCGATCTTGCCGTCGGCGCTGGATTTGATCACCCCACGCGGACCGAATTTTTTCCTGAATTCCGGATTTTTCGGATAATCCTCATTCTCCGGTTCTTCTTCGGCATTGAGATGGTAGAGATTGCCGAAAAACTCATCGAAACCATGATTAGTGGGCAGGTGCTCGTCCTTGTCGCCGAGGTGATTCTTGCCGAATTGACCGGTTGCATAGCCTTGAGCTTTGAGCAGCCCGGCAATGGTCGGATCTTCTTCACGCATACCCAGGTCGGCGCCGGGCAGGCCGACTTTGGATAGGCCGGTGCGGAACACACTTTGCCCCATGATAAAAGAGGAACGCCCGGCGGTGCATGATTGCTCGCCATAATAATCGGTGAAGGCCATTCCCTCGTTGGCAATGCGGTCGATGTTTGGCGTCTTGTAGCCCATTAAGCCGTGGGTGTAATGACTAATATTGGATTGGCCGACATCGTCGCCCCAGATGACTAGAATATTGGGTTTGTCTGCTGCGAAAGCTGCGGTTCCGGATAGGATTAATAGCCCAGTGATCAATGGCCTAAATAACCAACTTGATAATCGTAAATTCATAAATCCTTCTCGCTCCCAGTAAAGTGTTTTTTTAGCATCGCATTGATGGCGATCAATGTATAGGGTAGATAATGTTTAGAAAACTGCAATCTGAGTATGGACAATATTCTCCTGTCTCAAGCAGCTTGAATACGACAAAAGAATTGAAAACTAATTCCAAAAATCGTCTACATCTAAATTGGAAATATCCGACTGTATTGCCTGGAAGAAATCACTCTGGGTAATCCTACCTACATCCTGTTTACGTTTCTGGTGATCGATTTCTACCTGCAGTTCCTTAATTTGCCGCTGCAATCTTTCCTCTTCCTGTATGCGCTCGGTAACGTCTTCCAGCAGACCCTGATAGTAAAGTAGCTGACCATCGCTACCATTGACCGCCCGCGCATTTATCCCAACCCAGATGATGCTGCCGTCTTTTCGGTACGCCTGATATTCCCAATCCTTGACTTGGCCGTGCGTTTCAAGTTGGTGGTGAAATTTCCGGCGATCTTCAGGATTGACATACACTTGCTGTGCTATCGAAGTCACACTGGTAATCATTTCTTGCGCAGATTCATAACCGTGAATCCGCGCCATCGCCGAGTTGACAGTGAGGAAACGTCCGTCTTCGGTAGATTGGAAAATACCCTGCAACGCATTTTCAAAAATACTGCGGTAGTTCTCTTCGGCGATCCGCCGTGCTTCCTCCGCTTGTTTTTGGGCACTGATGTCAAAAATGGCGCCATCAAGATGCAACAGCTCACCGTTGGCGGTGAATACGCCCGCGCCTTTTTCATGGACCCAGCGGATACTGCCGTCTTGGTGCAAGATCCGGTATTCCAGCGCGAACGATTGCCGCTTAGCAACGGCTCTCAATATCTCAGCTTGCACTTGTTCCGAATCGTCGGGATGAATGAGACTCGCGAAGGTCCGGCGCTGATTCTGAATGAAGTCAGTGGCAGGATAGCCGGACAATTCAGCGACAAACTCACTGATATATTC
>JAZBPA010000411.1:0-6432 GCA_036351435.1 Candidatus Competibacteraceae bacterium | reverse complement strand
TTGTTGTTAAAACCCCCGATGGTCAGAGTATGAGTGCCCGCCGAAAGAGTACCCAAATCGATATCAACGGTTTGCCATCCGGTGGTGCGAACCGGTCCACCATTCCCATCACCAGCGATCCGGGCCAGATAATCATTCCCAGAATCGCTGATGAGCGTGCCGTCTATCGCTAGCAGCGCATCGCTGAACTCGTCCGCTTCATAATTTGCAGCCTGACTTAAGCGGTAACGCAAAGATACAGTAACCTGCTGCGGAGCGGACAAGGTGAAGGAGCGTTGCCAACCGCCGGACATGCCGAGAATATCTGCGTTGTTAAGCCCACCCAGCAATACCCGTAGGTCGCCACTGGTGAATCCCTCTCCTAGCCGAAACTGGCCCCTAGCATAAAACGGTCGATTAGTGCCGCCAAAGGTGTCATCAGCATAGCTGAAGCCATCGGTGCCGCCATCGAAGCGAGCAGCGAAGATAATCTCACCGCCGCCGCCGTCGCCAGCAATGTCAATAGTGGCTTGAGCGGTATTGTTGCCCGCATTGCTGTCATTGTCGGCGGACACGGTTACGGTGCTGACAAAGCGGCCACTTTCCGCGCTCTGCAGCGTCAACGTGATCGTCCTTTCGTCACCGGCGTTAATGTCCTCCAAATCGCAATCTACTTGGCCGCTATCCTGTGCGCAGCTGCCGACATCAACCGCCGTATTCGTTATTACTAATTCAACAGGTAATTCGATTGTGGCAGTGGCATTGGTGGTGGTTGCCGCGCCGCTGTTGCTTACTTCGATCACATAGTCAAAATCGATATCCACTGCCGCATTGAGCGGATTAGTTGGAAAGCTGACGCGGACATCTGCATCTGGATTATCAATCGGGGTGATACAAATAGCGTCGACGATTTCAGGCTGCATTTGGTCGAGGCTACATTCAGAAAACTCATCGCTGCCATTGAGAAAGGGATTCATGATAAAACCATTGGGGGTACTCGCACAGGCCGAACCCGATTGATTATCATGAGGAGCGCCGAAATTATGGCCAAGCTCATGCGCAACCGTTAAAGCGCCAGCTGTTCCCCCTTGCCTGACCTCGCTCACGCCCACGCCGAACCTGGCACTACACAGGGATCTGAGGTACGCGATACCCACGGTACTACCTGCTAAATCGCGCCCAGTAAACAGATGGGTTAGTCCCGGATTAGTAAAGCCCGGCGCACTGGCGAAACTGCCGAGTTGCCGGAGTAAGGTCAGCGGGTCTGTTGAAGTCAGCGGGGCGTTATCCTGTAGTAGTCTGATCTCGACCGTGTTGAGATTGACACCGACTTGCTCTGAATAGATACCGTCGACCACATTCATCCTAGCCATGACTGCGGCTTCCGGGTTGCCAGGATTGGCTTGAACAAATTGGACATCGGCAATAATCGCCAAATCGAGTTGCAATGCAGCGGCGGGTAGTGCCTGTACCAATTGCTTTAAATGCTGCACCTGAGATCGATAATCCTGTAGGGGCGGCTCGTCTCTTTCGAGAGTTGCATCACCACCACCTTGGGTTGCCGGATCGATATAGTCTATGACAGGCTCCTGAGGACGGTTTGATATCGTGTCCGAAAACCGGTAAATCAAGGTATAGGGTGTTGATCGCTGCGCGGGCGACTGTAAAGAGTCCGCCACTTCGTCGGAAGAGTCGATGATATACAGTTCGGTACCGTCCCAGATCGTGCCGGACCAGCGTCCTTCCATCTGCGTCAGGCGTACCCAAGAATTGGGCGCGTCGACAACTTGACCACGATAAAATTGCGCGGCGCTACTTAGCCTCTCTCGCTGTGCTTTTGGCAAGTTGGCCATCAGGCGTTCATTCGATTCCAACACCAGTTCGAAATCCCGACCAAGCGCCTGAAACGACAAGACGAACGAATCGACAGCCATACTTTGAGTCGATTTAGCTCCTGGCGGCAATGGTTGGGGAGAGGGGGTAAGTTCCAAAAGCTCGTGGTGCAGAATTTCAAAATCTCCGGTTGTTGTGAAGTCTGTCGATGGGCCATTCTCGGCATAAACCAGTCCGCCCATCACAGCAGTGAAAAATGCCATGATCGACAGGTAAGTCAAAAAATTTCGCATACCGCTTTCCTCCAATAGCCAAACTTGGTGTTGTTTCTTGTCGGCAGAATGATTAAGAGATGGATTTGCCCAGTAGGGGCGCGGCGATGCTATAGGAATTCCATGCCAGACAAGGACTTTTGCAAAGGAAACCAGCTTAGATGGGACTTGACTAATAGTCGCAATCAACCCATTTGCCGGGGGTGAAGCGTTAACGAGGAGGGGGGAGGAAAATAACCAGCCGGGATGATTCGGATGCTGTTTGGGTGTGTTCCTGAGTGGTTTGTTACTTAAAACGTCTCAATAACCCAACGGAATGTAACGTCAATTGTTTGTCGGCTCCTTATTAGTACAACAGCGGTGTTGCTGGTGTTGGTGTTTTGCGACACCGAGCTCGTTGAACATATAAGTTACTGTACCTGATCGGATTCATAATCTCTCTGGACTCGACGCTAGGCGTTGGCTGCTAAACGTGCGGCTTGTTCGCGTGTATAAAAACAGTCAGCGCACACAAAACCGGCAACCACAGTCGATTTAACCGCAACGACCCGACCCTGAGTATCTCGAGCCAACACCACTTCATCAGGAAGTCCGTCCAGCATATGAACAGGCGCAGGTCGGCCATCGGCAAAGCATGAGCGGTAAACCTGACCTGTAGCGTGATCGAAAAAAGCTGACAGAAATCCACGCTCACGATTGTTTTCGCTAATACCGCCGGTATGACGAAAAACTCGATTTTCCCGACGAAGTGTTTGGGTGGTGGTTGCCATGTTGCACCTCAGCCTCTAAATCTGTCTTTTTCTCTGTGTATACAATTTCTCATAGAATCGTTTCTGACATATGTCTCTAAAGCCTTCTTTTTGTTTCATTTGTAACGAGTTGTAACTGCAGTGTTTCAGCTGGATTGGTTGGTAACAAAAGCAGCAAGCAACCAGGCAGTGCAAAGGATTTCTCTTGAGCATACGGCACTGCTTTTAGTACATTGATTTCGGTTGAACCTGTGGGGTAAACCAATATGAAATGGTCATCCGTCGTTACCGAGGACAGTCAATGGGATGTGGCTGTTCGTAATGCCGCCGAACGCGTGCTGGATCAGTTGGGTGGTCAAGCACCCGATTTAGCCGTCGTTTTTGTCTCGCAGCAGCACCAGGAACACTTCGATGAAGTGGCCGCTTTGCTTGCGCAACTCTTATTTTGTAAGGTGCTAATCGGTTGTTCGGCAGGTAATGTCATCGGTGATGGCCGAGAGGTGGAAGATCGCCCCGGCCTGTCGTTGACGGTTGCGCTGTTGCCGGATGTTGCGCTGCATGCGTTTCATCTGGATAAAGAGAATCTACTGCCCTTGACCGCAGAACCTGACGCTTGGCGACAGCTGATTGGTTTGCCGAGTGAATCGCAACCGGATTTCCTATTACTCCCGGACCCCTTTTCTTTTCCCACTGATAAGCTACTGCACGCGCTGGATCGGCAATTTCCGGCCAGTCGAACAATCGGTGGTCTAGCCAGTGGTGGCAGCGAGGCGGGCAGTAATGTGCTGTATTTGGGGGAGCAGACCTACCGTTCCGGGATGGTCGGTTTGGCGCTAGCCGGCAACATTGAGACCGATACTTTAGTGGCGCAGGGCTGCCGGCCTATTGGCGAACCGTTGTTTGTCACCGGCGCACAGCGCAATGTATTGCGCTCACTTGATGGCCAACCGCCTCTGGCGATTATCAACGACTTGTATGCCAAACTCGACAGCCGGGATCAGGAACTGCTGCGTCATTCCCTGTTTGTGGGTATTGCCATGCAGGATGCCCGACAGGAATATCGGCAAGGGGATTTTCTGATTCGCAATATTATCGGGCTGGATCAGGACAGTGGTGCAGTCGCCATTGGTGCCGTGCCACAGGAAAACAGCATCGTTCAGTTCCATTTGCGGGATGCCCGAACCTCCGCCGAGGATTTGGAGGCGCTGCTAAGTCGGTTCGATCATTTACCGCCGTCTGCGCGCCCGCTGGGCTCTCTGTTATTTTCCTGTCTGGGTCGGGGAAGCGCTCTTTACGGACAGCCTAATCACGATACTCATGCCTTTCTGCGTCACGTGGGCAATATTCCGTTAGGCGGGTTTTTCTGCAACGGTGAAATTGGCCCAGTTCAAGGCGCTACCTTCCTGCATGGTTATACCAGCGCGTTTGCCCTGTTTAAACCCCGAGCTATACCCTAGCCGTTCTCGGTTAATCGACTAACCGTTCCAACCACTGATGGCACTAAATTGATGAGCTTACGTCCCTTTCAAGACCGCCACCCGCAGATCGCCGCAACAGCTTATATTGATGACAGTGCCGTGGTAATCGGCGCAGTGGAGATTGGCGAATACTCCTCGGTTTGGCCGCTATGCGTGGTACGAGGAGACGTTCAGCGGATTCAAATCGGTGCCCGTACCAGCATTCAGGACGGTACGGTCGTTCATGTAACCCATGACGGACCATTCTCACCGGGCGGACATCCGACCCTGATCGGCGATGATGTTACTGTCGGTCATAAGGCCATTTTGCACGCGTGTACTGTCGAGAACCTGGTTTTGATCGGCATGGGAGTCATCGTCATGGACAAGGCGCTTATCCAATCTAAAGTTATCGTTGGCGCAGGTAGTGTGGTGCCCCCCGGTAAAGTTCTGGAAAGCGGTTATTTATATGTCGGCAGTCCGGTTAAACGGATGCGCCCGCTAACCGACAGAGAACAAGAGTTCCTACCCTATACAGCACAGAATTATGTCAGGCTCAAAGATCAGCATCGCTAGTTATAGCGCGGCCATCAGCTGGGTATGTGATTGTGCGAAGCAATAAATATCGCTGTCAATCGGCGTTAAGATACGTATAATGACCCGCTTCACGAAATCGTGTATTTCGCGCAACGTACTGATAAATCTGTTGTTCTATCTGCGAGGTGAACGAAGTCAATGATGTCCTTTGAAGAGGTGAAGCGCTTGATCGGTGAAGTTTTGCAGCTGGGCGATCGCACCCAGCAGTTAAACCGCTCCACGCCTTTCATGGGTAATCTGCCCGAACTTGACTCCGTCAGTGTCATTGCGCTGTTGATCGCGCTGGAAGAACGTTTCGGCGTTGCTATCAGCGATGACGAAATTGGCGCGGAGGATTTCGAAACGGTGGGCGACTTCTACGACTTTGTGTGCAATAGACAGACTGCTTGAACGGGTACTGACGATCATCTCTTCGTTGACGACGCCGGCTCACCCTGACACCAGGTAGTTCTCCAAGAAAGTGGGGATGCGTTGTTCCAGCCAATAACAAGCCCGCCAGGGCCAAGCGCCGGTTACAAACCCCACATGTCCACCGGTACGACTGAGTTCCAAGGTCACGCTCTCCGCCAGTTCATCCGATGAGGGCAAGACCGAAGGTAGCATAAACGGGTCATCGGCCGATTGTACAATCAGTGTCGGCGTGCGGATTTCGCTTAGATAACGCCGACAACTGGCACGCGCATAATAATCCTCGACGCCCTGGTAGCCATGCAAAGGAGCCGTTACCCGATCATCGAACGCGTAGAAATCGCGTAGTTCGGCCATTTCGCGCAACGGCATGGGGATCGGTATTCCAGCGCGTTGTTTGCGTCGGTAATTGGCCCGTAACTGGCGCAACAAATGCTGTTGATAAAGACGGGAAACGCCTTTTTTCAATCGTCGCGCCGCCCCGTCCAGTAAAAAGGGCACCGAGACGGCAACTGCAACCTGGGGGGCTGTGGTTGCGGTTTCGCCCAACCATTTCAGCAACGCATTGCCGCCCAGCGAATACCCGACACAGGCTAACGGTGTCTCCGGTTCGCGCTGGCGTAACCAATCAACAACATAAGCGATGTCAGCCGTATCACCGGCATTATAACTGCGCGACAGTCGGTTGGATTCGCCGCTGCACCCCCGAAAATGCATCACCACGCCCCGCCATCCTCGCGCTGCTACAGTCGCTAACAGGCCGCGGGCATAGCCGGAATCGCTAGACCCTTCCAAACCATGTAGCACCAACACAATCGGTCCATTTTTCCCGAGTGTCCAATCCAAATCCAGAAAATCCCCATCCGGTAATTCCAATCGTTCCCGGCGTCTTGGCGGGCGGGGTTTAAAACGAAACAACGAAGGCCAGATGGTTTGACAGTGTGGACCGGGTAACCACCAGGCCGGGCGAAAATCAATATGACGAATCATTCAGATTGAACCAGAGTTAGACGATGCAACGCAGTAGAATGACTAGAATCATGATAACGAAATACCGGTTTAAGTGTTGTTGCCCTGTTTCGCCGGAAAAATTCCTGCTCAAGGTAATTATCGAATGCAGACCTTAGAAGACCAACT
>JAZBPA010000410.1:0-4513 GCA_036351435.1 Candidatus Competibacteraceae bacterium | reverse complement strand
GCCTTTCTGCGCCATGATGCTTAGTGTTTTCATAGAAAAATACTTTTATAGCTAAAAACAAAAAAGTCAAAATATTTTACTAGCAAAGTATCAATACATATAAATATTTATATGTATTGATACAAATATGCATAAGTTTTTTAAAGGCATTATATATTTATACTTTGCTAGTAAAGTATTTTGATAGCAAAAAACCAATGTATTTTACTATCAAAAAATCTGTGTTCTACACTAATAGGCCAGCACGTTCTTAACCGTGCGCGCATACCACTTGCCGCCGCGCGCGGTCGGTACATCCCGTTGATTCAAGGTTTCCGCGATCTGCCTTAAAGAGAGGCCGTCGGCTTGAAGCTGACGCAGAACCGGTAAGATTCCGGCCCGGTACTCTGTGGCCTTCTGCTGGCGAACCCTTGCCGCGATCTCAGCCCCATGATGGGGGGTAGGACTACCCAGCGTTACCCCGCGCTGTTTTGCAGCTTGTAGCGCCTCCTTGGTGCGCTGGCTAATCATTTCCCGTTCATGCTCGGCCACCGCTGCAAGAATGTGAATGGTCAGTTTGTTGGCTTCGGGCATATCGACGGCCACAAAATCCACCGCGCTTTCCAATAGGCCGCTAATGAAATGGACGTTGCGCGCCAGCCGGTCTAGCTTGGCAATCACCAACGTGGCGCGATGACAGCGACAGATTGACAGGGCCGCCGCCAGTTGGGGGCGGTCATTCTTGCGCCCGCTCTCGATCTCGGTGAAGGTCTCCACGACAACCCCGCCACGCTGGGCAATGAAGGCGGCAACGGCTTGCTGTTGAGCCTCAAGGCCCAATCCTGACCGGCCTTGCCGGTCAGTCGATACGCGGTAATAGGGGATAAAAAGGGGAGGGGTCATAGCCGCGACCATGCCCGATTTGACCGGGTGTGTAAACACCAAACGGACGTTTGATATTTACACACCCTGTGCATTGACCAGCTAAAGCCCGATACGCCGCACAATCTCAACCTTGACTTAGTGACACGTTTGCGCTAGCGTCGTTCAGTAACGACTCACCCCTAGCGGGCATCATTCAGTTGATGTCAGCATGGGGCGAAAGGACCGCCTTCGGGCGGTTTTTTCATTTTTGCTATGATTTCATGGCAAATGTGGTAATATTTTACTTATGCATCAGCTACCTACTGACAAACCGACTGTGTTAGCCCGCGTTCTTGAACCGCTGGCCCGCTGTTTGACGCCCGAAGTTGCGCGAGAAATCGTCAAACTCCAGGCCGATAGCACTTTGCAGGAACATGTAGACCTGCTAGCCAGCAAAAATACTGAAGGCACCTTGACTGCCGAAGAACGCAGCGAGTACGAATCCTACGTTCACGCCACCAACTTCATTAGTATCTTGCAGGCCAAGGCCCGCAAACTTCTGAATCAGAACACACTTAGCCAGGTCTAATGGATGATGCCCTGCGCCTCCTGGTGCGTGAGCGCGCCCGCCACAGTTGCGAATATTGCCAGCTATCCGCCCGTGATGCTCCGTTCCTAGCGTTCCATGTGGACCACATCATTGCCCGTCAGCACGGCGGGACAGATGACCCCGATAATCTGGCGCTGGCCTGCCTGTGGTGCAACCTGCATAAAGGGCCGAACCTTTCCGGCATCGACCCGGAAACCGGCCAGATCATCGTCCTTTTCCATCCTCGCCGGGACCAGTGGTATGCGCATTTTGTCCTACAGGGTGTGCATATCATTGGACGAACCCCCACCGGTCGCGCCACGATTCAGGTGCTCAATATGAATGCACCGGAACGGGTAGAACTGCGTATTGAACTCATTGATCCGGAAGATTCAGGATAGCTGTTTCGTCGCCTGCCTCGCCGCTCTCGGCAACGATCTCTACACGAAAGAAATCCATTCGCAAACCCAGTTCGGGATCAACAACGCGGCTGGATGTTTGATGTTTACACACTGGCAAAACCCACGCTTTTCTCTTGCCCGAGCTACCAAATAATGGTAATTGTTGGTAACACACACAGGTAATTGAATATGGCCAAAAATACTAGTATTTCCCTCGGCGATCATTTCGAGGGCTTTATCAATACGCAAATTCAAAGCGGGCGTTATGGTTCAGCCAGTGAAGTAATACGCGCCAGCCTACGTCTACTTGAAGAACGTGAACAAAAAACGGAAGTGTTGCGACAAGCCTTAATCGAAGGCGAAGAAAGCGGCGATGATGGCGAATTGGATATGGAGGCGATCAAGCGCGAAGCAAGGCAGGAAGCTCGATTAGATGGGCTAGATGTATAGAGTTTATAGAACGTCCCAAGCTCGAAATGACTTGCGTGGAATCTGGCGCAAGACCTACGATAAATGGGGTAGTCAACAAGCCGATAAATACCTTGATGAAATCAACGCTAGTATTGAGCTTCTAAAAGACAACCCAAGACTAGGAAAATCCCGCGAAAGACTACGCCCCGGTTATCGATCACTACACATCAACCGGCATATCGTATATTACAGATTAGAACCATCTTTAATCCGTATCATCCGGGTATTGTACGATGGCATGGACCCAGACCTGCATTTATAATCAGCGATGAATATCCGAGAAACGGAAACAGGCGCTTACATGGGATTACATTATCCCGTTTCGCCATCATGCAGAACGGTTAGGCTTTGTCGCGTTCCTAACCGCACGGGATAAACCCTGTGCGGCAGTGAACGAAGGGCCATTATATGACCCAGAAAAAGCAGCTTATGTGGTTCGTTGTACGGATGATCGGCAATATCTGATGCACTATAGCTCACAGGCTCAGGAATGGACCTTGCTAGGCAAGAAATAGAATATCCGTTTACGATTCAGCAAGGTTTACAGAGGCGCAAGTATCGGGGGTACTAACGTCACTCTTTGAACGAGGAAATAAATTGATACCCTCGATAGCGGCTTGTTGCTCCTGTTCTTTAATCAGGTATTTTTTGCACCAGGTCTGCCACTCATCGGCGGGCATTTCTCCGCTGCGTAACATCCCTTCCATTACCTGACCATACAATATCCATAAGCGTTTCTGTTTGGTTCTGGCTTTCTGTTTCTCTTGTGCTTCGGCACGTTGGATTCTGGCATTGAGCTGGTCACGTTGCTGGCGCAATTTTTCAATGCGGCTGAGTTTATCTGTGTCGGTCATGGGTTAGCTCTCTGAGGTAGTTTCAGTCATGGGTGAACCGTGAGCGAAGCGAGCGCTTTTCTATAGCATGGCTCGACAGTTGCGTAAAGATTCGGTGGAAGGAACGGTAGCGAGTGCGCGCGCATTACGCAGTAATGTATAAGCGCGCACTTAACACCCTTTCGGTTGACTGTGAGTGAGCGAGGCTCATACAATGCGGTGCAAATGGCAATCTACCACTTAACCGTCAAGATATTTACCCGCTCTAAGGGGCATTCGGCAATAGCCTGTGCAGCTTATCGGCACGGTGAGCGCTTTCATGATCTGCGCACCGGGCAGGTGATGGACTATAGCCGCCGTAATGGGGTAGTGGATTCGATGATGCTGGCTCCCGACCATGCGCCGTCATGGGTCTACGACAGGGAAGCCTTATGGAATCGGGTTGAAGCGCGTGAAAACAATAGTACCCGCCCGGAGTCAGCGCAATTAGCGCGTGAGGTGGAAGTGTCTTTACCGCGTGAATTGAGTTGGGAAAAAAACAAGCAGTTGGTGAAGGAGTATGTCACGGATCAGTTTATCAGCAAGGGGATGGTGGCTGATGTTGCGTTCCATGAAAGCGTGGCATCGGATGGCAGGCCGAATCCTCATGCACACATTATGTTGACCATGCGGGAGTTGAAGGGCTGGGAGTTCGGCAACAAGATGCGCGGACATAATCCGATCTTTACCAAGGGCGACCAGGTGAAGGATAAGAAGCCGTTAAAAATCTTGCGGGAAACATGGAGTCAGTATGTTAATCAGGCGTTGCAGGATAGCGGATCACGGGAAAGTGTTGACCATCGGTCTTATGATGACAGAAGCATTAACCGAATTCCTGAACCGAAGCTAGGGGCCGCTATTCGGTTAGAAAAAACCAATCCATGGGCGGCGGAACGGGTCGCCCATTGCCGCAAGGTACGCGCCTGGAACCGGGCGCAAGCGACGTTGGAGAACGCTGAACATAGCGGTTTACGGCGGGCGAATCGTCGCCGGTTGCATAATGAAGAATGGCTGAGAGAGTTCATGCATGGGCATATGCATGAGCGGGTGCCATCGCCGGAAATCATTGCGCCGGAGTATCAGGGGTATCAACCGCACACGCTGGAGCCGGATCGATGACAGAGGGTAAGAAGAAGCTCCCTTATGCGGAACAGTTTGGCCGTCAGCCCATAGAGGAAAAAACGCCATCGTCTGCGCCGGAGTTGGTGAAACCGGCACCGCAGCAGACCGATGAATATGTAGAGGATCGTTCACGGGCGTATAAGAAGGTTCGCAGTGGCGAGGTCCGCAGCTTTGCTTGTGTCAAAAGAGCGGGCTACAGCGAAGAAATCCCCTAT
>JAZBPA010000409.1:0-2374 GCA_036351435.1 Candidatus Competibacteraceae bacterium | reverse complement strand
TTTGTCACCATGACCACCCCCGCCTGGACTGGTGTTGACGTCTGGAGCCAGGCGGAAGGTGAAAAGCTTGTTGGTATCCAATCTGATGGCAGCACGGTTCCTATTGAACAGATGTCGACGGGCACGATGGGCCAGTTGTACTTTGCGCTGCGCCTCGCTGGATATCGCAGCTTTGCGCGCGACCCAGGGCCAATGCCGATGATCCTGGATGATATCATGGAAACCTTCGACGATACGCGCGCTCGGGCCGCCCTGCAGCTTTGCGCCGAGATTGGCACAAACGGGCAGGCAATCCTCTTCACGCATCATGCCCATCTGGTCGAGTTGGCACGCGACTCCATCAAAGGGGTGACTGTCGTGAACATGCCAGATTTACTGTTCTGAGTCGGCGCCGGATTTGCGTTTGCACATAGACGCGCTGATGGCGGGAGTGTTTTCCCCTGACATTCACGTTCCCGGAAATTTTCTTTGGGGGGTATGCCCACGAGGAATACGGCGGTTTCAGGCCTGCATACTGCTTTACCGTGGCTGGACGATGATCAACTGCGTCTCGAACACATGCGCGGCGATGTCTGCCACTTGCCGGAGTACGGCTGCTTCGCTTCCGAGAGGCTTGGGCTCACGCGACATCGGAGGTTCGGGTTCCGGCGTGATTGCTGCGTCAGATTCTCCTTCCACGATGGACCTTCGCGTCAAGGTTTCAACCACCGGAATGTCCCCCCGGTCAGAAATAGAAGTATCTTGTGGCATACCTGAGCCGCGGCGCAGCTCGGCTTTCTGCCGCCCGCGCCGTTCGGCCTCATGCATTTCCGCCACCAGCGACGGCAGGCGTTCTCCAAGCGGCTGATCGTGTTCCTTCAAAAAACCGTTCAGCTTGTCCTCCAACCCTCGGTTGGTTAGCACTTCGAGAACGCGTGGTTCCGAACACAGCCATGTATTCCCACCATCGAAGGCGACATGGTGTTGCTCATCGTCCAATGGGCCTATCATCCGTGGAGCCACGAAGAGCGAGCGCCGGGCGACATCAGACCGACTCCAGGCTTGATTGATCTCGTTTCGCCTGTGAAAGCGGGGTGCCGCGTAAAAAACGAGGTTTGAGCCATCATCTAACGCCAGCAGGAGTTCATGCTGATCGGAGGTCGTCGCTTCGGTGATGGGGAAACGGTAGTAGGGAACGTTCAGTGTCCCGCCCAAGGCCACGACGGCTTGGTGTTCCTTCGCCGTTCGGCGGACCATACAGTGGGATCGTTTGAATTGCAGAAACAAGGGAACACCTGGCCGGTCGAGCTTCACATCATAGCCGCCCCCTGCTTTGCCTTCCTCGATCAGGCTTGGGAACACGGGTGCGGCTGACAGCGCAACCCAACCGACGAGTTCATTGGTAAGGGCGAACCCGTAGGAGAATTCGGAAATTTCAGGTTTCATCTTTCAGCCGCCGTTGCCAGTATCTTTGAAGTCACGCGGATCGGTGAACCGGCTTCTGCACGACTACTTTAATCCCGATGATTGCATATATGACTGAAGTAACTCTATAACAAAAAAGGGAATTTTATGGACACTACCGCCATCCCTCCCGAAATCCGCCACCAGTGGAATAGCGCAAATATTCCAATCATCGTCCGTTCCGGGGTTTCCGGCGATAAGCTCACAGCGCGGTTGCCATATCGTCCCGATAATCGGGGCTGGCTTTTCGGTCTGGCAACCGGACGCCGGAAGCCCGAAGTACAATGGGCTCCCGTCGAGAAAGCCTGGAAGCTACCAGTTAGTTGGCTCAATCGTTTTGTTGACAGCGGCCTGGAACGATATGGACGGCTCTACGTCGTTCAGCCCTACCGTGAAATGGAGAAGTGCGCGCCCGCTTGTCGGAGCGCCGTCGGACACGACTGCCAGTGTTCCTGTATGGGCGCGAACCACGGCGCAGGTGATGGTAGTGGATGGTTCGACGTCACCGAGACGTTTTCGTTCCGATGGGGACCGCAATCCGCGGCGATCAGGTTGATGACCCGAAAGGCATGAACAAAGCTATCGGCTCAGTCGTCAAACGAAGCTCGTAAGTCTTGGCGACGATTTTGGGTCTACTGTCACCATTAGTCGGCTAGGGTGTATGCTTGGGTGCATTAGTTTGCTTGGCCTCCTCCTGGCTGTCCGAAGTGCAGCACTTTGACGCGTTGCTTCCCTTCGCTTGCTCGGCGCTCTGCTAGGCCCACCATTTGTTCGTTCATAGGTATCATGGATACTTGCCGCGGTTTAGTTGGGAGTGAAAAAAGAACCCGCCGTGCTCTGGTGCGTCTGTCGGTTCAGTTCACATTTCCCATCGCGGCCACCGCACTTCTCCCGATGTGTTGCTATGCATGACATGCTGGTCGCAGCTGTC
>JAZBPA010000408.1:0-16091 GCA_036351435.1 Candidatus Competibacteraceae bacterium | reverse complement strand
TCGGCTAGGACCGGCGTCTCTGTCTCAGCTGCTAACTGTTCCATAGAGTCGATCTCTTGTGGTAACAGCACGCTGTGTAAATTTTCGGCGTCTTGTTGAGGCAGCGGTGTCGGCCACACCGAACTCTGCAAAAACTCGACTAATGCGGCGTTGGTCCCCGATTCGGTCGGTGCTCCCAGATAACTCATGACTAACATAGGCCAGGATTCCAGCAGCCCACGTTCCATATCGCTTAACACATCGCCTCGTTCACGCAGTTCAGTCAGGGCTTCCTGAAACAGCAAGCAAACATCCTGCAGGCCCGGCATCTGCAACCCTGCAACGAATCCGATTCGTTCAACCTGCTGTGCATAGCGCTCAATATATTCGCCGGTTTCCGCCGCTGTCGCCTGCTCGGGAACGGATTCCAGAATACTGATCAGTAGAGCAATTTCTGCTTCTGGCGAGGCTTCGGCAATATCTGCGGGTTGCTCGTCAGCTGCAATAACCTCTTCGGCATCGACAGTTTGCTCGTCAACCCCACTAACTGCTTCGATTTGGGTGGACTCGTCAGTGGCTATAACACCTGCTTCGGCCCCGTCCATAGTGTCTGAGCCTGACCCATCATCTATCGCTGCGGTATCTTCGACGGAGGGAGCTGAGAATAATTGTTCAAGAGAAACCGATTCATCAGTTATCTCTGCTTCAGATCCACTATCTTGTGAGATGGCCGATTCCATAATCTGTTGTTCTTGAGATTCATCCAAGGACAAGGACTGAAAAGGAGTTTCGGCAGCAAATAGCGGGGGTGCTGAGGGCACTTCCTCAGCATGTTCTAGAGTTTGATCCGTTGGGGTTGCCACTTCCGACCCAATGTTGGTTTCAGCCGCAGTTTCCGTGACTTCAGGTGAAGTAGTGAATACTTCAGGCGAGTCGCCCGAAGGTTCCTCTTGCAACGTCTCTAGGGCCGATTCTTCTTCCTCTTCCGCCGCTAAAGTGGTCACTGGAGCTATCGTTGCTTCAACATCCGTCGTGATTTGCTCAGGCTCTTGCTCGTCGGTGATAGTGATTGATTCTGCAGTATCTGTACTCGGTTCAGGTTCGCTTTGGGTATCGTCTGTCGTAGGAGTCGGCTTGTCCTCCTGGAACAGCTCAGCTTCAGAAGCATCTGCCGCGCTTTCATCGGCCTGCATGGCTAACATAGCTTTCATCAGTTCTGCATCTTCCTCTGCCAGAGGCGTTACCCAAGCAGGGTTTTGCAGATGTTGAATAAGCGCTTCCCCACTATAAGGATCTTGGGGCGACTCCAGATAACCGACTACCAAGGTTGGCCATTCTTCCAATACTAGGCGCTCATCCTCTGATAAGGCTCGACCCTGAGCAGTTTCACCCAACTCGACTAGCTTTTCCTGCAGCAAAATAGATAGATCCCTTAAAGCCATGAACCCTGCTGCTTCTGCCGCTAGGCCAATGCGTTCGACTTGTTGTGCATAACGGTCCAACTGCCCGTCGAGAGACACTGTTTCGGTAGCAGGGTCTTCTTCGGAAAGTAGCTCGAACAGGATGTTGACAACCTCGGCCACCTCCGTTTCTAACGCAGTGAATTTCTCTTCGAGTACGGCCATTTTCACAAACTCCTGGCGAACAACTAAATACCTAGCGGCGGAAACGCGCTTAACCCTGCGGCTAGCTAGCTTCCTCTGCAGGCAACTTGAATAACCGCACAGAGCTCAACAAGTTCCTTGCATACCCCACCAAGTTGTTGGTTTGTACTGTCTGTTCCTGCAATTGTTGGCTGGTTTGGCGGGTACTTTCTTGAATCTGGCGGGCACGTTCCAACAAGCCGGTACTGGTTTTTGCCTGTTCTTGAGAACGACTGGCGATCTGTTGTACCACAGCCACCAAGTCGGCAGTCGTTTCTTGGGTCTTGCGCATCTGCTCACCCGCTTGCTCAGCCAAGCGGCTACCGTCCACAACCTGGCTGATGGCTTGATTCATCGCGGTCACGGTATCGGCCGTTTCGGTCTGGATATTGCTGACCAGAGTAGCGATTTGTGAGGTTGCTTCACGAGAGTTTTGGGCCAGACGTTGCACTTCGTCGGCCACAACCGCGAACCCGCGTCCTGCTTCACCGGCCGAGGCAGCGTGCATACTGGCATTCAGTGCGAGAATATGGGTACGTTCAGCGATGGTATTAATAATGTTCACCACGCTGCTAATTTCCTGGGAACGTTCACCCAATCGCTTGATACGTTTTTCCGTTTCGCGAATCGTGTCACGAGTGTTATTAATACCGGCAACCGTATTATTCACAGTCTCCAGTGCGGCCCGCGTCGTCTGAATCGCATTATCAGCAGCCGTGTCGCAGGCCTGCGCCAGCTCAGCGATGCGGTTCATCTCAGCAGATGCCTCCGCCAGTTCCGTAGCAGTTCTTTCGACTTCTTCGCGTTCAGCTGTGGCCACGTCGATGACCATGTCTGATTGATTTTTTACTTTGTCGGAAGCGGTAGCAACTTCTTCAGAGATATGGGTCACATCAGCTAACACTGATGCTGTCTCACTAGTTAACAGATTCAAAGCGTCCGCCACAGGTCCCGTCACGTCCTCAGTCACCGGTACTCTGACCGTTAGGTCTCTTTGACTCAACTGGGACACCGCTTGCAACAGGGCGATGATGGAATCGTTTAAGATTTCATTTTCGCGTTCCGCCTGCACCAACGTAACCAAGCGTTGCTGAAGCAACTGATCAAATGCCTGCCCCAGTTCGGCCAACTCATCATTGCCTTCCAGGTCGGAACGAATATTAAAATCACCGCCAGCCAAGCCTTCAACAGTATCAGTCAAACGCTGCAATGGATCTGAGATAGAGTTGTAAATCATTGATCCTACCAACGCAGCAAACCCGATACCAGCAACGGCCAATATCAACATGATGATTAAGAAGTTACCGCTAGTTGACTGTGCTTGTTCAAAGGTTTGCAGTGATTCCGTTTGCGCTTGCTCAACGTCGGTACTGAGTTGAGTGAAAAAGGGTTCAGTCAAATCGTTCAAGTCATTTGCTAAGAATAACGCGAGGCGAGTACGATCGCGTTCATCAAACAAAGACTCTAATTCGGTGAAGACTTCGCGAACACCAGTTAAACCAGCTTGATACTCTTCCTGGATAGTTTCCTGTTGCGTGGGTGTGAAGTTATCCAGGTAACTTTGCCACCCACTCTCGAAAGTGCTGTTAGCTTGGCGCAAATTCTCAGCAGCATCTTCCCAAGTGATCGTACCCAGATTCATTCGGTTTACTGTATCCAGCAAGTCTGCACGGATCGTATTCGATAACCGATTCAAAGCGGCCTGATCTTCAACCGTCTGGTTCAGGGTTTCCAAGGAAGTGTTGGCGACATTCAGACTGATATACCCATTCAAACTGAGGATAACCAGGATAACCAACTGGATAAAAATCAGAATGAATAGGCGTGTGCCGATCTTTAGGTTACGCATCTTAATCTTTGCCTCATGACTGAACTAAAAACATCATCGAGTTATTCACATTTCGTTTGAACCGGCTCTTTGGTGGAAAAGTGCCGGGCGGAGCCTGCATTAGTTGTTACTGGAACATGGCATTTAGATTCGTTGGCGTGATAGGGATAAAACCGCCTTCCTTAAGCGTGGTTAATTGCACAAAGTTGGAGCCTTGATTATCTGTAGTAAAATCAACACTGACACCCCCAAGATCATAGGGTTGGCTACGCGCAGCTTGGAGGAAGTTCGCTCGTGTTAGATCACCTTGAATATTATTTAAAATAGCCAAGACCATTTGGCTGACGGCATAACCCTCAAGCGAGAACGCATTGAAATTCGAACCCAATGCTTGCCGGGCTTGTTGTACGATGGGCAAATCAGTATTTGCCACAGGTAACACTCCTGTGGCAATAACTTTGTCGTTTACCTTTTGTTCACCTAAGCCTTGAAGCAATACCTCCCCTACCGCAGGTGAAGGAACGCTAAATACCCATTCTTCGCCTTTTAATTGATTGGCGTAGCCAATAAATTGGACCGTCGAGAGGGTATTTAGCACAGTTACCACAAAACGACAGGAGGTGCCGGCTTTTTTCTCCCACTCCTTGAGCGACATATAGCCACTGCGCGCGGTTAGAGTGCCACGCTGATTGACCCCGACGGGGCCCAGATTATTTCGTTTTGGATCATCTCCTGCCATGTTGAGAATCTGATCCAAGATAGCGACCACCTCCTCCGTCCCATCCTGCTGATCCAATGCCTGTTTGACACCAGCCAAACCGGCCATACCGTAAGCATCGTTTTGTACATAAGCACAAACTTCTGTCGGCTGAACCCCAGCCGCTAAAGCAGAATTTACAGCAGTAACTACTTCCTGCACGTAGGAGGCGCGAAAGTTCAACACTTCGCCCGGCCCTTCGAAGCCTGCACCGGTATAAAAGCCAACCGCTGGAACCTGATGTTCCGCCAACAGCGGCAACACAGCTTTCATCGTCTGCGAACCTGTGCTACCAAGCATCAAAAATATACCTTGTTCAATCAATTGCCCTGCCGCTTCCACGGTGGTTGCAGGGTTATAGGAGTCATTAAGCACAACCAACTCAATACTACGTCCTCGGATCTCAGCATTTTTGAATCCCGCATCCATCCCGAGCTTCATTCCCTGGCCTATCGGGCTGAGATCGCCTTTCAAGGGCTGAGTGCTACCAATACGAATCACGGTATCGGTAACGCCGTCCTCGGCTATAGCAATCAACGGCAAGAAAATTAATAGAAATGGAATGTGATAACACAGTTTCAGCATTTTCTTTTGATGACTCTGGAGTACGATCTTATTATTGATTAGATTGAGCATACTGATCATCTCCTAAAATAATTGTTCTAAATATTCGGGATCGATAACATCATAACGATCACCACGCAAATCAGTGAGCAACACGAAATCCGAAGCTTGATTATCATCGACAAAATCTAATTGCAGGCCACCCAAATCAAATGTTTTTCCTTGTGCTGCTTTTAAAAAGTTACTTCGCGTCAGTTCACCATCAATTTCACTCATGATTCGCAAAACCAGTTTGCCGGCAATATAGCCTT
Source organism: Candidatus Competibacteraceae bacterium (assembly GCA_036351435.1). Classification (GTDB taxonomy): domain Bacteria; phylum Pseudomonadota; class Gammaproteobacteria; order Competibacterales; family Competibacteraceae; genus JAAUQA01. The sequence continues at coordinate 11,009 of JAZBPA010000408.1, read as the reverse complement.
CCAAAGAAACATAATCTAACTGGTCGCCGAGTGCTTTTCGAGCATTCTGAACTATCGGTAGTTCAGAACCCAACTCTGGTACGACTTGAGTCATAAGAATCTTATCCGTAACACCATACTGAATTAACTCTTTCCTAAAGCTCTCAGCCCCGGTAAAGGACACTGCACTAAAAACCCAGTTTTCATTTTTATAGCGAGCGTAACCAATAAAATTGGCTACCGGAACGTAGGTACCTACCGTCACCACTAAGCGGCAGGGAGCACCAGAAGTTTCCTCCCATTGTTTAAGTGACTTATACCCTTCTTTAGCGTACAGGGTGTTGCGCCGGTACACGCCAACAGGTCCCACTCCATTTCGGGCTGGCTCTTCCCCTTCCATGTTCAGAATCTGCGCTAGTTGCTCGATTGTGGATTCAGCTTCTGGATTCCCTGTCAAGGCGGCTTGTAGACCCTGTACACCGGCCATACCATAAGAGTCGTTTTGCACAAGCGCACAAACTTCTGCCGGCTTTACCCCTGCAGCTAAGGCTGCTTTGATCAAGCTGGCGATTTCCTGAGCATAACTGGCCCGATAGTTAATAACATCACCGACTCCAGGTCGCAGTAAACCGGCACCGGTAAAAAACCCCACAGCGGGCACTTTATTCTCAGCCAGGATTGGCAAAGCAACTCGGGCGGTCGGTGTGCCCACGTTTCCGAGCATCAGGAAAATGCCCTGATCAATGAGTTGTTGAACTGCCTCAATCGTCTTTTCCGGCTGGTAGGAGTCATTGAGAGTCAAGAATTCGATCTCTCGATTTTGAACTTTTTCGCCTTTAAAAGCCGCTTCGATACCAGCCTTCATGCCCTGACCCAAGCCGCTTGATGCACCTTCTAGATCCATTACGCCACCGATGCGTATTGTTTTATCCGTAACCCCTTCCTGCGCTAAACTTGAATTGATGGCAATAATCAGCAAACAATACCAACAACCTTTCAGTACGTTTTTTAAAGCTATAAAACTGCTCTTAAAACCAGCAGAGCCATTACGATCAAGTAGCATATTCATCTTAATTCTCCCCAATATATAACGAGCAGTTTTTGTGCTTTAGTAATAAAAGCTCGCTTCGGTATGCCAATTAATTAGCATATACTACTTAAAAAAGCCGCACCTTCTTTAAGTTGTCACTCAGGCTGTACTCGCAATTTGCGCGGATGCGGATTTAAAAAAATGCTCATGGTCGAATTCTGACCAAATAATCCCTTCGTAAGCATAAGCCCTTACGGCATGAGGGCGCAAAGCCGTTGGCAAGGGGGGCAATCTTCCTAGGGGGTGAGTGGTATCGACGATCCTTGGTAATCCATCGCAAAATAAGCTAACCGCTTGATCGTCTGTGCCTAGAATGAGCAACCATTGCTTCTGTTGCTCATCGTGCTGCTCTAAACCCAAAAACAGTTTTAGGTCGAATACTGGGATTAAATTGCCACGCAGATTGATCAACCCCGGCAACCAAGAAGGCATATGCGGAATGGGGTAAACAGGGATTTGCTCAATCACCTCACTCGTCGTATCTTGGTGGATCAATAACCCAATGTCACTCACTAGAAAACCATAGCGAGATCGCTGTTTGCGTTCGGCTGCCTGAATGGCGGTGACAGCGCCTTCCGGCGGATTGAAACGAGTCAAAGCAGCACTGGGATTTAACCATTTATCACGACCATTAACCATTAAGTGTATACCTTATTGTGATTCATGATTGATTATTAGGGTCTTCCCATTGAGGATTGTCGCTCAACTCGTCCAAGATCAATTGCTCATCACATTCGAGAAAACCAAGCCATTCAATGTCCTCTAGCTGAAAGCCTTCAGTTGATCTACGATCTCATCCGGTGAGTAGGGCTTGTTGACAAAAGCTTTACCGCCTTGCATCTGCGCCCAAATCCGATCGGCTTTCTGGTTTTTGCTGGTTACAAAAACAACGGGTATATCTTTTGTTGTATCGTCCTGGCCTAGCGTGCGACAGGTAGCATAACCATCCATCTCCGGCATGATGATATCCATAAAAATAAGCTCCGGCTTTTCGGACTTGGCCTTATCTATAGCTTCTTGTCCACTAGCTGCTGTAACGACCATACAGCCTGCTTCCGTAACAATATTTTTGATGTTGGCCAGATCGGCAGGAGAATCATCCACTACGAGCACTTTACTAATCGGCATTTCTGTTACCCTCAGGATTGAATTTTGCGATAAACATCATCGCAATAATTAAGTTGTTTTAAAGCGGTTCAACTATTATTTTTTATCTAGGTATTTTTTGACGACTTTTTGGAAAGAAGCCTGTTTAACCGGCTTGGTCAAATAGGTGTCACATCCTGCCAATGCGCCTTTCACTCGGTCAAATGGCGACGATTTTCCGGTCAGCATGACGATAGGCGTTTTCTTTCTCGTTTTATCCCGCTTAATGGTCTTACAAATCTGATACCCATCAATACCTGGCAGTACCACGTCCAGGAAAATAAGATTATAGGTTTTCTGATCTAGCAAATCGAAAGCCTGTTCACCGCTTTCCGCGCTATCTACCTGAATACCAAACAGCTTAAGTTCCAATTCAATTTGTTTTCGCACCGGCCGGCTGTCGTCCACAATTAGCGCCTTAAACGCGGGTGGCTCCTCTACGACGGGAGGTGGAGTTTTAGGTGGTTCCTGAGGCACCGGCTCCTGCGTTACAGGGGTTGGCATAACCGGCTTTGGAGGAGGAGTTTCACCAATCACTCTTTCTCTGGTAACGCTCAACTCCTTGGACACCAACTGATCTAATACCCCTAAAACACGGGTGGCTACAAATGGTCTGCGAATATAATACGGTAAAGAATCCGACAACTTCTCCTTTGTCACCATGACTGTAGGTATTTTTGGTTTGATATTTTGGCCAAACGCGGGCTGCGTAGTGCCATCGCTGCGAAAGGTACGCCATTCAGCCATAGCCTTGGGATCATCCGCATCAACCACCAATATTTCCATTGGGTCGTCAGTCGTTGCCAACTTATAGGAATGTGCGCGGTACAGGGATAGCTTGAAAATATTTGTCAATACGTGCCGTTCATTGTCTGGAATACCAATCATGGCGACCGCATACGTGTTTTTGCTATTCATGCAGCACTCCACCCCCTCAAGGATTGACCTCGCCTGGCCAGGGCTCCCCAGGTAAGCCATATAACGCACTGATTCAAGGAAGATAACTTCATAAGAACTGTTTTGCCGTGTTTAGTTATGTGCTTGAAATTTAGTGGCCTTGACCATCTTGCCAACCTTGACTGATAACAACAGTCTTTGCGTCTCAGCGCAGTTTTCGATTTTAAATTGATAGTTAATGCAGCAATTTACTTACCATTTTGTACTATTATGGCAATTACCCTCACCAAGAGCTACGGTTACATTGTGAAAATTTATGTACTTAAGCCCTTCAAACAGGACGGTAGACAGCATCCATTCCCCATCATCATGTATCACAACTAGTCAAGACAGTTTAATTTTAATATATCAATCACTTAATGCCGCCGAATAGCCAACAATACTTGCTCCATCAGCCGTTCTGCTTGTGCTAGGTAACTGCCGCCGAACAGATTTAGATGATTGAGTATGTGGTATAAATTATAGAAAATCCGGCGCACTTGATACCCATCGGGTAGCGGATAAACTGCGTGGTAAGCTGTGTAAAAATCAGGCCCGAAACCACCGAATAATTCCGTCATTGCGATGTCGGTTTCGCGATCCCCATAATAAGTGGCCGGATCAAACATCAGTGGATCACCTGCTGTGTTGCTCGCCACGTTCCCTCCCCACAAATCCCCGTGCAGCAAGCAGGCAGTGGGGGTATAGCCGACAAAAAGAGCTCCGGCTTGAGCCATTAAACGTTCTCCCTTACGCTGCAGAGCACCGCCATATCCCTTGGTTGCCGCTAGTTGTAATTGAAATCCCAATCGGTGTTGCCGCCAGAATTCAAGCCAATTTTGGCTAGGGGTATTATATTGCGGGGTGGCGCCAATGGTATTGTTTCGGTGCCACCCAAAATGGGGTTGCGCTATCCGGTGCAATGCTGCCAATTGCCCACCCAAGCTAACCAAGCCTTCAGCAGTAATCGGTTTTAGTGGCCAGTATTCTAGTACCAGATACACACTACCTTTAACCTGACCCCAACAGATGGGACGAGGCACCTTCACAGTGTTCGTGTCGCTAAGTTCCTGTAGACCAACCGCCTCTGCTTCGAACATCGCTGGACCGGCTGACGCATTCACCTTGACGAAATAATCTTTATTCCCACCCTTCAACCGATACGCGCTGTTGATACAGCCTCCTGCCACGGGTTTCACGAGTTGAACAGCACAACTCGTCTCTGTTACCTCAGCAATGTGTTGCGCTATGGTTGACCACATCTCATCCCTAGCCCCTTCTAAACGCCCAATAAACAGAGGTTATGACTGGATTGCCACAGTCATTGGCACAAGGACTTGCATGGAAATTGGCAAATGGTCAGAGAAAGTGTGTGCTAAAACTGATACTTTTTCCACCTGAATCGTGGGTGAAACCAAAATATGATCCAATTGACGATTCGGGCGCCAACTGGGAAAGGTATGCAAGCCAGGCTCAGGTTCACACAGTTGCGCCGAACGCAGCAACAGTTTCATTTCCCGGCTATCCGACCGGCAATTCAAATCCCCCATGACGATTACATGGCGATAGTCCCGAATAGTATCGGCGAGAAACCCAATCTGCCGCATACGACTACGCTGACCCAGTGCCAAGTGCAACACGATCACATGCAGGCTATCTTGATCATTCCCAAAAGTGGTCTGCAATACCCCACGTCCCGGCAGGCCAGGCAACTTGTGTTCAATGACTTGGATGGGTCGGATCCGACTGAGTACTGCATTACTGTGTTGGGAAATGACACCAATGCGGCGATTCGCTTGATCCATTACGCACTGAAAACCACCGCGCTCAGCCAGGTATTTGGCTTGATTAACAAAGCCGCTGCGTAAACTGCCTGTGTCTACCTCTTGCAGCGCAACGATGTCATAGTCAGGAATAAGTTGGGCAATACCGTCTAAATTCACCATGCGCGACGGAACCGGCACAACATGTTGCCAACTGCGGGTCAGGTAATGGGAATATTTGGTGGTAGATAGACCAGCTTGTATGTTGTAACTCAACAAACGTAGGCGCTGGCCTTGCCATGGCTGAGGGCGATAATCGCTTTCCAACTGGCCCGTACTCCACTGTGGAGAATCCCCCGAGTTGCGGGCACGGTCCGGGTTCATCCGCTGGTTTTACTTTCCTGGACAACGAGGTGATCCACCACTTCGAAAATCTTTTCATGCGATCCTGCCATTGTTGCGTTCGTCCAAAATTCTCCTTTGATTACTACTGCCGGCACACCGGTAATTCGATAGCGCCGGACGAGCTGTTGAGAACGCTGCAAGCGAGTTTCGACATCGAAGGAGCGCAGTGCTTTGAGAAAAGCATCCTTATCAACACCCTGCTCGGCAAAGAAAACAGCCAATTGTTGTTCAGTATTCAAGGGTCGCTTCTGGGCATGTATCGCCTCCATCAGCGGCTTATGAATCTTATCTTCCACACCGAGAACTTCGGCGGCATAAAAGGTTCGGGCGTGGATTTCCCAGTTGCGGCCAAATACGGCCGGGATCCGTACAAACTCGACATTCTCCGGTTTACCAGCCAACCATTCATCAATCACCGGTTCCAAACTGAAGCAATGCGGGCATCCGTACCAAAACACTTCGACCACTTCGATCTTATCCTCTGCCGCGGTCGCGGGAATGGGGGCAGGAAACTTCTGATAATGGGTGCCCTCCTGGAAAGCCGACTCAGCTCCGGCAACAGCCCAGAACATCCAGAAGAAAACCACTAAGCATTTGATTAAGTTTACCCGAAGGGTCATCATGAAACCTACTCCGTCAAAGGATTGCCAGCGACAATATCACTAAAAAGTGACGTTTCAAACCGTATTCGCGCTCACAGCGAAACCAGTTATTAAGCGCTTGTTTGACTATGTCGCCTCGCCTAAGGTTGCAAACCGCCACTAACAAAAAAAGGGCAATGCCCTAGAATTGTTACTTGATCTGTCAAACTGAGTGTCCAACTTCATAGCGGTTGATACAAAGTCTAATCACAATGTCATGCATTTGAATCGATCGGGAGAAACAAATGGTCTTGTGCACCTGACATTTAACCAGGTACGCAAAGCAAGATGGTTACGCTTGTTCCGCTTATCCGGTTCGTGCTGTGCGCGATCCATCTGTCGCTGATAGGTACCGAGCAAATCGGTGTAATACCGTGTGATGCCAGACGGTTCCACCAAGGTTTGGAGCTTCAAAAAACCACATCTTTACCCCAACCGATAACATGCGCCAAAACCGCAGCCGTTTTATTACCGACATACGCCCCCATCTCGTCGACTTCTGCCTCGTCAATCCGCTTGATCACCACCGTGGTCTTTTATGGATTCAGCACTTTCAACAACATCGTCGCAGTGACAGTGTGGACATTCGACGACTATTAGCAATGACCTACTCTTCGCTGGAACATACCGGTATATGAATCCCAGCGTAACATCATTTCAGTGAATGTAACAAATCCAGAACATTGCCCTTCGTGGTGTCAGAGACCGGTATCTGCTTTGGATCATTGCCTAACAGGTTGTCGCGAACCCAAGTAAATCGCCATAAGCGCCAGCAGCGCCCCAGCTCCTTCAACAGGAGTGAATTGTCTGCCGAAAAACGTAACATCCCACACGAATGACAGGGTCGGTTGCAGCAACAAAATCAACCCCGCCTGAGACGCACTCACTCGGGCGATGCCCTGCGAAATGAACACCCAGCCCAGCACCTGAGCTACGATGCCGTAGCTCAGCAATACGGCGGCATCTTTACCGCTCGGAATCACGAAGCTTTCACCTTGCACGACAACCACTACCGCCAGTATCAGCGCACAGCACAACGATAACGGTGCGATGACGGCAATTGATGAAGGCGCCACTTGACTGACCCGCGAGGCCCGCAAGCATAAAATATACGCGGCATAACACCAGGCAGCGAGCAAGCCGAAACCCACCCCGAGCCGATAATCGCCGGGCAAGGAAAACCAGTCCATCCCCACCAGCAGACTCAATCCCGCCATCGCCAACGGAATTGAAACTACTATTTCCCAACGCAACGGTTCGCGAAACAGCCATAATCCGGCCAAAGCCAGTAAAAAAACCTGAAAGTTCGCCAACAGCGTCGCTAGTCCTGGTCCAACAAACAAAATGCTGTGATGCCAAAAAAATAAATCACCGGCGAAGAACACCGCCGCTACAGCAATTATCCCCAAGACGCGTTTCCCGAACCAGACCGGTTCACGGCGTATCACCACCAAAGCGGCTAATATCAAACCACCGAAAAACATACGGTAAAACGCCGATACGGTGGGTTCCACAGTGGTCAGCTTTACGAAGACTGCCGAGAAGCTGATCATGATGGCACCGGCCATGAGTCTGAACACTCAGCGTTTATCCGCCACTAAAATTTCATTCGAAAATCGGATTGTGTTGCTCTGCGACTCGGATGAAAGTCGTCCGCTTGGTGAGTTCCTTGAGTTTGCGAGCCCCCACATACGTACAGGCGGAACGCAAGCCGCCCAGCAAATCCTTGACGGTGTTTTCCACCGGACCTCGGTACGGTACGTGTACGGTTTTGCCTTCCGACGCTCGGTAATCGGCTACTCCACCGCTGTGTTTATCCATTGCGGTTTGCGAGCTCATCCCGTAGAACAGCAGGTAATGGTTACCATCCCTTTCGATAATCTCGCCGCCGCTTTCGTCATGACCGGCTAACAAACCGCCCAGCATGACGAAATCCGCCCCTGCGCCGAAGGCTTTGGCCAAATCGCCCGGACAGGTACAGCCGCCGTCTGAGATGATTTGCCCGCCGAGACCGTGGGCGGCATCCGCACACTCAATGATGGCCGATAATTGCGGATACCCGACCCCGGTTTTGACCCGGGTAGTGCAGACCGAACCGGGGCCGATGCCGACCTTGATAATGTCAGCGCCGGCCAGAATCAATTCCTCGACCATTTCTCCGGTCACCACGTTGCCGGCGATGATGACCCGCTCGGGATGCTTTTCCCGCACCCGTTTGACGGCAGCCACGAAATGCTCGGAATAGCCGTTAGCCACGTCGATGCACACAAACCGCAACGCCGGGTGATGTTGCAAGATAGCGTCGAGTTTCTCGAAATCGGCCCCGGTAATGCCGGTACTGACCGCAACTGAGTCGATTTCTTCGGCGGATAATTCGGCGATAAACCCCTCCCACTCCGCGATGGTGTAATGTTTGTGCACAGTGGTGAACAACCCCCACTGTGCCAACCGGCGTGCCATCGCGAATGTACCCACGGTATCCATGTTGGCGGCCATGATCGGGACTCCCGTCCAACTTTTACCGGTATGCAAAAAATGGAAGGTACGCTCCAGCGACACCTGGGAGCGACTCTGCAGCGTGGAGCGTTTGGGCCGAATCAGCACATCTTTGAATCCGAGTTTTAAATCCGCTTCGATACGCATGGCGAGGTGTCCTGTAGCGCAACCCCTATAAATCGATTCGATTTTAGGAATAAGTTGCGCGATAAATCAAAGAGATATGGCTGAACACTGTGATCAAAACAACGTGGTTCAGCTCTATTAAGCAGCGATGCCGTTATGCCGTAACAACGGGTCGATACGGGGTTCCCGACCGCGGAATTCGACGAAGTTGGTCATCGCGTCGCGGGAACCACCGACTTCCAAAACACTTTGGAGGAATTGCGCTCCGGTGGCGCGATCGAAAATGCCGTTCTCCTCGAATTTGGAGAAGGCGTCCGCCGACAGCACTTCAGCCCATTTGTAGCTGTAGTACCCGGCTGCATAGCCACCGGCGAAGATATGCGAAAACCCATGCGTGAAGCGGTTGAACGGCGGCGGCATGATCACTGCCACCTGTTGGCGAACCTCGTCGAGAATAGCCAACACGCGGCCACCTTGGGCGGGATCGTATTCGTGATGGACGCGAAAATCGAACAAGGCGAATTCCAGTTGTCGCACCATCTGCATGGCGGATTGAAAATTCTTGGCCGCGATCATCCGCTGATAGAGCACGTCCGGAATGGGTTTGCCGGTTTCGAAATGGCCAGCGATTAAATCCAGCGCTTCCCGCTCCCAGCACCAGTTTTCCATGAATTGACTGGGCAGCTCCACCGCATCCCATTCCACACCGTGGATGCCGGACACCGGCGAATAATCTACCTGAGTTAATAAATGATGCAGGCCGTGACCGAATTCATGAAACAGCGTGGTGACTTCGTCGTGGGTGAATAAAGCCGAGCGCTCCCCTACTGGCGGAGTGAAGTTGCACACCATGTAAGCCGCCGGAATCTGTAGACCCTGAGAGGTCTGCCGCCGCGATACACAGCCGTGCATCCAGGCGCCGCCGCGTTTGCTGGGGTGGGCATAGAGGTCGAAATAAAACAGCCCGCGTCGATTGCCGTCCGAATCCAGAATTTCATACGCTCTTACGTCCGGATGCCAAATTTCCACGTCGTCGACGGGGCGAATGTTCAGCCCGTAAAGCCGCTCAACGACCGCGAATAGCCCGGGCACCACTTTGGTTTCGGGGAAGTAGGGACGCAGTTCCTCTTGCGAAATCTGATAGCGGTGTTGCCGGAGTTTCTCCGCGTAATAGCCGACATCCCAGGCTTGTAGCTCGTCAAGATCATCCATCTGCGCCGCGTAGGTCTTGATTTCCTCCAATTCCTGTTGTGCTTGGGGTCGGGAGCGACGGGCTAAATCGTTGAGGAATTCCAGCACCTGACCCGGAGACTGGGCCATTTTGGCAGCCAGAGAATACTCGGTGTAATCGGCGAATTCCAGCAGTTGGGCGACTTCATGGCGTAACTGCAGAATCTCTTCCATGATCGGGGAGTTATCCCATTGCCCGGCATGAGGGCCTTGTTCCGAGGCACGGGTGACATAGGCGTGATACATCTCCTGACGCAGTTCACGGCTATCAGCGTAATTCATCACCGGCAGATAGGAAGGCAATTCCAGCGTCAGCAGCCAACCTTCCAGTTCTTGTCGCTGCGCTGTTTGCTGCGCCAGAGATTTCGCCGATTCCGGCAGCCCGGCCAGATCAGCCTCGTCGAGAATAGGTTTCTTCCAGGCTTGGGTGGCATCCAGCACATTGTCCTGAAACTTGGACTGTAGCTGGGACAGCGATTGCATAATGGTTTTAAACCGTTCTTTCTTGTCCGGCGTCAGGGCAACCCCGGAAAGACGGAAATCACGCAAAGCATGGTCGATAACGGTTTGCTGCGCTTGGTCGAACCGGGCATAGTCGGGACCGTCAGCGATAGCCTGGTACGCCTGATAGAGCTGCTCATTCTGGCCCAGGTCAGTGTAATAGGCGCTCAGTTTGGGCAAGCACGCATTATATGCTGCACGTAACTCTTCGGAGTTCATCACCGCATTCAGATGACTGACCGGCGACCAGGCGCGATTCAGCTGGTCCTCCATGTCCTCCAGGGGACGGATCAGGTTATTCCAAGTATACGGTGTGCCGCCATTCAACAGATCTTCCAGTCGAGTTCGATTGTCGGCCAGTAGTTGATCAATAGCGGGTTCGACATGCTCGGCGCGGATGGTGGAAAAAGTGGGTAGCGGAGTTGAGTTCAGTAACGGATTGGACATGCGGGTACCTTACGGAGTGGATTCAAGACGGTGCGCCTAGCGGCTCCGGGCCGCCCGGGTCGTCCTTGTATTGTTTAGGCAAAGACGGTTTCGGCCATTCTTTGATGTAAACATCTTGCTGTGAATAAGGGATTTCGATGCCGGCTTTACGCAACGCATCCCAAATAGCGAACATCACCTGGGTGCGAACCACGAATAACCCGTCTTTGCCCAAATCAATAAAGTATTGTACGCGAAACAGCAGACACG
>JAZBPA010000407.1:0-3578 GCA_036351435.1 Candidatus Competibacteraceae bacterium | reverse complement strand
GGGTTCAACCGATCCATAGATTTGGCGGCGGGCTTCGTCTAGATCGTACTCATCCATAGGCTTGGTAAACACTGTGTAGCCGTCCAGACCAGGTTCATACTGGCTTAGGCCGGTGACGGCCATTAATTGTCGCCAAGCGTGCTTCAACACCGGGAAATTCAACGGTGGAAGGTCGTTCCAGGGTGAATCATCAAACATCCAGCCTGGGTAATCGGTAGCGCTCATGAATCCAACGTAGTGCTGATCGGCTAATTCCTCAACACACCACAGGAAGTCCAGCCCAAAGATGACCGTGCCGATATTCTGACGATGGCGCTTGAACACACGAAACATCTGTAGTTGTTCCCAAGACGATGCCGCGTTCATGCCTAGATTGACAAAAGTGCCGCCGAACAGGGCGTTGAGTTGCTCCGGCTTGAGCAGTCGGATGTTGGAGTTACCAATAACAGCGCTGTCGAACTGCGTGCTCCGAGCGAGCATTGGGTGAAAAAGCCGCTGGATTCCGTCCACTGGCACCCGCTCCAGGTCGGGGGAAAATGGCACGGTGTCATAAGGGTCCACGATTAACACAAACGCATACAGCGTGCCGGTAACCAGCAACAAAACCAAAATCAGCGTCCTTACGAAGCCGCGCCAGAGCTGGTCAGAACTGGAAGTAGAGGAATTCTGTGTAGCCATCACCGGCCAGATTTAAAGTCAAATAGATCAGCAGCCCGGCTGTCGTAACCGCCCAGATTCGACGCGGGCGGAGTGTAGTTAACGCCAATTTTTGGCTGGTCGGACCGGCAACAGCTAATATGAACGCCAGGACACTGAAGCCCCAGTTATGGGAAATGGGCAGCGCCATGGATAGCCCGTTAAGCCCGATCATAGAGGCCAGAATGGTGCCGGCGGAAGCAAGACTGTCGGCGCGAAAGATAACCCAGGTTGGGAATAAAAACAGCAGTGTCAGTAACCAGGCGATGGATCGGGGCAGCGTCCATTTGGACACTGTCCACAAATGATTGACGATCAAGGCCAGCCCATGGAGCATGCCCCACAATACAAAAGTCCAACCTGCACCGTGCCATAATCCACCGAGCAGCATAGTGATAAACAAGGCGCTGACCATGCGTGCGGTGCCCCTACGATTGCCGCCAAGCGGTATGTAGAGGTAGTCCCTAAGAAACCGTGACAGACTGATGTGCCAACGACGCCAGAAATCCCGGATGCTGGTGGCCACATAGGGTGCGTTGAAATTGAACGGAATGCGCATGCCGAACATCATGCCCAGACCAATGGCCATATCGGAGTAGCCGGAAAAATCAAAGTACAACTGCATCGAATAGGAGGATGAAGCCACCCAGCCCTCAGCTAGAGTCAGCACCCGTCCATCGCTTGCAGCCTCGAACAAGGGAGTAGCGGTAAGGGCCAGTCGGTCCGCGATCAACGTTTTCTTCAACAACCCCACGCAGAATAAAACAACGCCTTGCGAGAACAGCTGGTAAACAGCTGGACGGAAGGGTGAATTTTGGTACTTGGGAATGATTTCGTCATGGCGCACGATAGGCCCCGCGATGAGCTGCGGGAAGAACATGACGTAGAGCGCGTAATGCAGCAGAGGGTAGGTCGGTGCCTTCTCGCGCTGACGGTCGAGCAAATAGGAAATTTGCTGAAATGTGAAGAAACTGATGCCCAAGGGCAGGACTAGGTCGATGGGTTCGAAACTACTGCCGGTCAGTGCATAGAGGTTCTCAGCGAAGAAATTGAAATATTTAAAGATACCGATCAACAGCAAGTTGAATCCGACCCCTAGCAGAATAAGCCTACTGCGGCGGTAGTGCGGCAAGTATTTCGCGAGCCACCAGTTGAACACAATAGAACCAGCCAACAGCGGCAGAAACCGTATATCCCAGTATCCATAGAACACCGCCGAGGCGGCGAGCAGCCAAGTCAAGCGTGCTTCGGCGTAATTGCCGAGCAAATAAAAGCCCATCAGAGTGATGGGCAAAAACAGCGCTATGAATTCGGGCGAATTGAACAGCATACGTGGTGTCTGTCTTAGGGAAGCTACTGAGCAACCCGTGATCCCCTGCTATGTTTCAGTTTTCACTTTGGGCTTAAAAAACAACTCGTTGGGATGCGGGGCTTTCGCCGCCAATTCCTCCATATGTTCTTTTTGTAGAATCTTTATATCGCGAATCCTCTTTCTGCATGGACGGCATCTTATGGCAAAGGAATCGATATGTCCCTTAGCGATCTCATACCACCACTTCTGCTGTTTCGCGGTCCATACTTCTTCGGAGCCACAATCACGACAAGTAAACGGTTTGTCTATGTAAAAAAAAGGAAGTAGCCCGTAGGTGTTATTGTGACTGAGTTCTTGGTGATTGGCCGCTACAGCACCCAATGGCAACTTATGAACACTCTTCGTGGTATCCAAGGCACGCAATCTTTTGGCTCTATTAAGGCGCTTAGCTTTAATTTCCGCCCGACGCTGTTTATTGCTTTTCATTGGTTTTATGAAACATAGTATCGAAAATCAGCCCTGCTTCTTTTGACGAAAGTGGGGACTTACATTTTTTCCTTATCACGATTCCCTATCCCCACTTCAAGCCCAGCTTTTTGTTAAGCGACATCTTCAGCATTCGACAATCTTTTGAAAACAGTAATACCGAATATCCCGATGACGCTGAATGCTACTAGTAGCATGGCTTGCTCGTTGGGTAACCGAAACGATCCACCAATGGTAGCGGCCAACAAGCCTAATGCTACGGCTAAAAGTGCAAGAATACCGGTAACGAGTGCAACTCCTCGCCCAATATCTCGTATTGGCGGATAGTATGGACTGGCTGCTACCAAGACTCCGGCACCTAGAAAAATTGCACCCCACATTCCCGGCCCCAATATCTGTGCCGACAACCCGGTGGCGGCCATACAACCGAGTGCGAACCCAGCGCAGCTTAGTGAACCTCGTTTCATAGCCGCATAACGAATAAGGTTAGGTGCTGATTGAGGTCGTAAACGTCAGCCTGTTCCCAAATGGATCTTTCACAGACATGTCTCTTGTACCCCACGGCATTGCCTCGATGCCCGGTCGAGCGTGCTTGTATTGTTTGGATGTCAGTTCCGTATGAAAGGCATCCAGATCATCAGTTTGGATGCGCATCGCTGCCCCAGGCGTGCTGTCTCCGTGATGTTCCGATAAATGCAGAACACAATCGTCTCGGGAAACCTGCATGTAAAGAGGTAAATCAGACTCAAATCGGTGTTCCCAGTCGAGGCTGAAGCCGAGAAATTCCAGGTAAAACTCTTTCGCTTTAGCTTCATCGAAGATGCGGAGAATAGGTGTTGTGGGTCCGAACTTCATAAGCTGTGCACCTTAGTTAGTACACATGCCATTAGTCACTTGGCAATCTATGGCATCTAGACACATATGGATAGATAAACCAATACCTACAAGCCTGGTTTTTGGTACAAAGCAAAGTGCTAGATACAGTATTATGAACCAAGGTTGATGTAGCGGATGGAAGCCAATGCTACAACGGCTGGGATCATATATGGGGTTAGCCAGTAAATGATCAATATCTACGAGCATT
>JAZBPA010000406.1:0-5046 GCA_036351435.1 Candidatus Competibacteraceae bacterium | reverse complement strand
TAAGGATGGTTACCGATGTCACGTCCCTACAACTTCAGCCCAGGTCCTGCCACATTGCCTGAAGCCGTATTGGAACAAGCTCAGGCGGAGCTGCTCAATTGGCGCAATAGCGGTATGTCGGTTATGGAAGTGAGTCATCGCGGCAAGGACTTTCTGGCCGTTGCCGCGCAGGCCGAAGCTGATTTGCGGGAATTACTGGCGATTCCCGCCAAATACAAGGTGCTGTTTCTGCAGGGCGGCGCTTCCGGCCAGTTCGCCGCCATTCCGCTGAACCTGTTACGCGGTAAGCAACAAGCTGATTATGTGAACACCGGGCTATGGTCTAAGAAAGCCATTGCCGAAGCCAAGAAGCATTGCCAAGTCAATGTGGTTGCCAGTTCCGAAGCCGGCAACTTCTCCACCATCCCCCCACGCACCGAATGGCAATGCGATTCAGCGGCGGCGTATTTGCATTACACACCGAACGAGACCATCGGTGGCGTAGAGTTTCATCAGATTCCCGAAGTCGGTGATGTGCCGCTGGTGGCGGATATGTCCTCGACGATTCTGTCCCGTCCGCTGGATGTGTCGAAATTCGGAGTGATCTACGCCGGGGCGCAGAAAAACCTCGGTCCTTCGGGCCTCACCATCGTCATCGTGCGGGATGATCTGATAGGGCAAGCTGCATCCGGCACACCCTCCGTGCTGGATTATAAAGCCCAGGCCGATAACGATTCGATGCTCAATACGCCGCCCACTTTTGCTTGGTACCTCGCCGGGCTGGTCTTCCAATGGGTCAAAGACCAAGGTGGCCTGGACGAAATGGCCAGGCGCAATCAGCGTAAAGCAGCTTTGCTGTACGAAACCATTGATCAGTCCGATTTTTACAGCAATCCGATAGATCCGCCCTGCCGGTCCTGGATGAACGTCCCATTCACTCTAGCGGACGATGCACTGGACAAAACTTTCCTGGCGGAAGCCAAAGACGCCGGATTGTTAAACCTGGCGGGCCATCGTTCAGTGGGTGGTATGCGCGCCAGCATCTACAATGCGATGCCGGAAGCCGGTGTGCAGGCATTGGTGGATTTCATGAGCGACTTTGCCGGTCGCCACGGTTAGTGGAAAGCGACAACAGTTTTGATGACCATGTATAAAATTCTGACCTTAAACAACATCCGCGCGGCCGGGCTGGAACGGCTGCCGCGCGAACGTTACGAAGTGGCCTCGGAGATTCAGCATCCCGATGCCGTATTATTGCGGTCGTTCACTATGCACGACTGGCCGGTGCCAACTGCACTGAAGGCGGTGGGCCGCGCCGGGGCAGGGGTGAATAATATTCCGGTGAGTGCCATGAGCGCCCGTGGTATCCCGGTATTCAATACGCCGGGGGCTAATGCCAACGCAGTCAAGGAGTTGGTGTTGGTGGGTATGCTGATGGCGGCGCGCAACATCGGCCCGGCTTGGGATTTCGCCCGTGAGCTACACGGTACCGATAAAGCCATCACCGAACAGGTGGAAGCGGGCAAAAAAGGCTTCGTGGGTGTCGAATTACCGGGGCGTACCTTGGGCGTCATTGGCCTCGGCGCTATCGGCGTCAAAGTGGCCAATGCGGCGCTGGCTCTCGGTATGAGGGTAATCGGTTACGATCCGCATATCACTGTCAACAATGCTTGGCAGCTCTCGGCTGAGGTCCAACAAGTGATGAGCGTGGGCGATGTGCTGGCCCAAGCCGAGTTTGTCTCGTTGCATGTGCCGTTGCTGGACGAGACTCGTCATATGCTCGACACCAAACGGTTGGCGACTTGTCGTCCGGGGCTAACGATACTCAATTTTTCCCGCGCCGGTATCGTCGACGAAACGGCCGTTTCAGGGGCTATCAAAGCGCAACGGGTCAAAGCCTATGTCTGCGACTTCCCGAGCAATCTGCTGAAAAACCATGACCGAGTCATCGCGCTTCCCCATCTGGGCGCGTCCACCGAAGAGGCGGAGGAAAATTGTGCCGTCATGGTAGCCGATCAGGTGAGGGAGTATTTGGAAAACGGCACTATACGCAACTCGGTCAATTTCCCCGAAATGGTGATGCCCCGCAACAGCGGCCATCGCTTATCAGTGGTGAACGCCAATGTGCCGCATATGATTGAGCGCATCTCTACCGCCATCGCCAATGCGAATATCAATATCCTGGATATGCTCAACCGCTCGCGCGGTGAAATCGCTTGTACGTTAGTGGATGCGGAATGCCCTATTCCGGGAGGGGTAGTGGAAGCCATTCAACAGATCGAGGGCGTGCTGGGCGTGCGGGCGTTGTAATAGGTTCTCTTTCGTACCCGGCTTGCAGACTAAGCCATTAGGGCATGGCTGCTCAGTGGTCAAAGGTGGGCCTCTCGCTCGCCGGGTATTTACGCCACGCGGGACTTGTTACGACCAACTTAACGAGCTCAGCTTGATTTGACGTATCCGTCTTCCTGAAAACACTCTTCAAGTGGGTACGGGCTGTGTTTTCGCTGATATGCAGATCGGTTTGAGTTTGTTTCAAATCGCAGCCTCTGACTAGGCTCTCGGTCAATCTGGATTCCGCGGGCGTTAATCCAAACATTCGTTGGAGCAGTTCCGGAATCGTCTCGTCCGGTTCATCAGGATCCGAAATGAACAGTATGCCTACCGGCTGTGTGAAGTCCATTTTCCTGAAGGCATCTTCACCTTTGATAACAGCTTGAACGCGAACATAGAGGGCACTTCCAAGTGTCCGAGTGAGTTGAACGATTCCAGTTGAGTCGCCGGTATAGGCATCATCGTACACAGAATTAGTGACCCGTCTGATCTCGCTATGCAATCTCTGGGTGTCTTCGCTGCTCGTGCCCCAGATTTTGTCATTCCGAAAGACGAATCCATTGAGCGAATGCGCCATTGCGCGTGCAGTTGCGTTGGCAAACAGAACTGACGCATCCATCCCGACAACAACAACGCCCATCGGAATCTGGTCCAATGCACTCATTGCTGCCCAGCGTCCTTCTTCAAGCGCCGCGATCTCTCTGCGTAAAAGCATTGCCCGTTTAAAGTGCGGTATGAGCTCGCCGACCCGATCACAGTCCACAGTAGTAAACGGGGATCGGCCTCTCAATCTAAACATAGCCAAAGCAAAATGCATTTTTGAACCGACAGGTACCATTGCCCCAAGATGATGTTCTACATTCATCTCCCTGAAGACATCAAAATACTCCGGTGAAGAGACAAGATCTTTGCTGGTGCTGCATGTAAGCGGTTTTTCTGGTAAGTCAATATACACTTCATACCGGGGGTCTGCCTCGGGCGGAAGATGGTGGAGCTTCATGTGTATCTCCTCCAATCGTGTGTTCGTACACACGGAAAAGATCGGCCCCTGCATCTCAAGATCGTATGCGACGAGATGCGTAACATCCGCTTGAAAGAATTCGTCAAGTCGCCGTGCGAACCCATACCACCGTTCTAGATCGGTGACCGCAGCGTAGAGGTAGTCGAGAAGATTTTCTAGTTCGTTATCTATCATTCTCGGGATCCATTAATTAGTGAGGAGAGGCCTGTTCTTACCGAACAGCTTTTTAAAATGTGTTTACGGTAAATGCCGAATATCACCCATTCAGGTGAGGCGGATATCGAATATCCCAAATTATACTTGCGGAAAAGCCGATTACCAGGCAATTGGAAAATCTCGGCAATATTGAAGCGGTAAGAGGAAAACACGTCGAATTGGGATGATCGCGGTCTGAGACAGGGCATTCTCTTTCTTGGAACGCGTTCCGTTGGGAAGAGAACGAAAGGAGGAGAGCGCTATGCGTGGACCAGAGGAATATAAGATCTTGTTCGAGCAGGCCCCGGTTTCGATTAACGAAATAGAACAGAACGGGCACCTGCTAACTATGAATGGAACGAAGCTCGACGCCACAGGAGCTTTGGAAGAGCATGTCGGGCCGGAGAAGCGGCTCCAGGCGGCGCGGTTCACGGAGCGCGCCTTTGAAGGGAATGCTGCCGAGTTCAAACAAAACCTCGCCTTCGGTATCCAAACGATGCGGGAGCGCGCTTCCGAGGCACAAAGGATTCGCCAGCTACGGGAAAAGGTTGAGAAGGAAGAGCGTGAGCGGATCGCTGCGCACTTGCACGACCTTGTCGGTCAGTCTTTGCAGTCCGTCAACCTCGGACTCAAGCGGTTGCGCGCCTTGGAAGCAAAGGACGGGCAACTCGCTCGGGAGTTACTGAATGACCTTATCTCCGATGTTGGCATGGCCATCGGTGATCTACGCGACATTGGCAAGGAGTTGCGCCCCATCTTTCTTGAACGCATGAACCTCCACGATGCCGTCCGCTTCCATTGTCGCGATATTTCCAAGCGGACCGGGATTGAAATCCGCTTCCTGGCCAATGACGTTCCCATCACGCTGCAAGAACGGGTCAAGGAGCAATGCTTCTTGAGTTTTCGCGAGGCACTGGCGAACGCCTTAAAACACGCAAGAGCCAAGCAAATCGACGTCAGCCTCCATCCTCCTTCAACCACCGAGCTTCCGTTGACAATCAAAGACGACGGTGTGGGATTTGACCCTCAAAATGCCCACCAGCGACCGTCCGGACTTGGGCTCGCGATGATTCATGAGCGGGTGACCAGCGTCGGAGGCCGCGCGACGATTCGCAGTCAGCCCGGTAAAGGGACCTCGGTCGAGATCAGCGTTCCGCTAGCCAATGAGGTGACCGTATGAAGATACGGACGATTCTTGCCGACGACCATGAAATATTCCGGCAGGGATTGTCTAGCCTGCTGGACGTGGAGCCCGATATTGAACTCGTTGCCCAAGCGGCTAACGGCCAATATGCTTGGGAGCTTGTCGAGACCTTGAAGCCGGATATCGCTATTCTCGATATCGGTATGCCGGAGTTGTCCGGAATAGAGATCGCTCGCAAGGTCGAGGAGACAGGCATGAACACCCGGGTGGTCCTGTTGACCATGCATGATGATCCGTGTACTGCCGCTGATGCCCAACAAGCAGGCGCCTCCGGCTATGTGCTCAAGGACAACTCCTTTGAAGAGCTACTGATTGC
>JAZBPA010000405.1:0-15428 GCA_036351435.1 Candidatus Competibacteraceae bacterium | reverse complement strand
CTGTATCAGCGGGTTTGGAATTGCTATCGACCAACCGATTGCCGGCGACTGGAACGGCGACGGTTTTGCCGGCATCGCGGTTAAGCGCAACAGCGACTGGTATCTGGACCGCAACGCTAATGACAATTGGGATGGTTGTACCACGGATAGTTGCTTGTTCGGTTGGGGTGTGCCGGAGGATAAGCCGATTAGCGGTCGCTGGAAGTAGTAATCACTAGGCCCGGTAAATTGGTAACTCGACAATCACCGACAACCCTCCCAAAAGGGAGGGTTGTGCGCTAATGATCCCCTCGTGAGCGGTAACGATATTCCGGCAAATCGCCAATCCCAATCCACTGCCCCCGTGCGAACGACTGCGGGAGGATTCCATGCGATACAGTCGCTCGAACAGCCGAGGACAATCTTCAGCCGGTACCCCCGGTGGCGAATCGTCCAATCTAACGGTGATCATCTCGTCGTTTTCTGTGACAGACAATTCAATACGACCACCGGGATCGGTGTAACGAATGGCGTTTTCCAATAAATTACTGAATAACTGCTGAAGACGGCTGCGATCACCGTACACGCTCAGCCGGGGGGAGTGCTCAATATTATGCTGCAATGAGAGTTGATGGCTCTGGATGCGGGTATTGAATGACGTCATGACTTGACTGAGCACGTCTGCTAGATCAAGCGGCTGCCTGCGATAACTCAGTGCTCCGAGATCGGATAATGACAACTCGTGTAAATCGTTCACCAATTTGCTCAATCCCTGGATTTCATTGTGCAGCGAACCGAGTGCAGCGTAATTAAAGGTTCTCACCCCATCCTCCAGCGCTTCTAGCTCACCGCGCACCACCGTTAACGGCGTGCGTAACTCGTGGGAGATGTCCGCGATCCAGCGGCGGCGAGTTTCTTCATTGGCTTCCAGAGTGTGCGCCAGGGTGTTGATGCGCTGGCCCAGGGTGGCAATTTCATCTCGTCCGTTAATGTCGGCGCGGATCGAGTAGTCTCCTGCTACCAGATATTGCACGGCTTGAGTCAGTCGGCGTAGCGGCCGGGTCAGGTGTCGAGCCAAGATCAATGCGACCAGCGCGGCCAGCGCGATTAAGCTGCTGCCGATCAGCAAAAACATCTGTGATTGCCGGCGAAGAAACTGTACATCCCGCCCCGCCGTTACCCGTTGTAGCGGTTGCAATGCAAGCCAGCCGACGGTTTGTTCCTCGACAGTGATTTCTGTCAAGTTGACTGCTTCAGTAAAGCGGGTGCGCCCAATAATCGGCTGTTGTTGATGGTCGAATATTGTCAGGCGATGGTGCAATTGCAATGGATCAGGCGGTGGCCGACCCCGTCTGTGTGGTGGTGGCGGAGGTGGAGCACGGCCGTCCGGTGGCCGTGGGGGACGGAACCGTCTATCCTCAGGATTGGGCCGCGGTGGTCGTTCCCGCGCCGCTTGATCAACTTGCCCAATAGCCTTCAATTCGTGCTGCAATGCCCTGGGGTTGTCACGCAGCCAAAGCCAATCACGGCGGGTCACATAAATGCTGGTTAAGTGGTCGGCGAACACCGCTAAGCGTTCGCTTTCCACTTGGTTGATATAGTCTAAAAACCCTCGCCCTAGACTCCACTGCACCAGCAGCGCCATGACAATCAATGTACTACCGGCGCTGAGCAGCAAAGCCAGAAAAATCTTATGGCCGATGGTTAACTGCATAAAGCTACTCTTCTTGCTTGAACAAAACCAGGTTCTCTAAAAATGCAATCAAGCTCTGCTGATCCTCTGCCGCCAAGGCTTGAAAAGCTTGCCGTGAGGCTTCGGCTTCGCCACCGTGGGCTAATATCGCCTCGGTTAATGTAGTCGCCCGCCCGTCGTGTAAATAAGGCGCCGTCGAGCCGACCCCCCATAACGCTTCGGTCATCCAAGTCGATGCGCCAGTACCGACTTCGTCGATATTTTCCGCTAATGCTGCGCCCATCTCATGCTGCTTCAGATCGCTATATAGCCGAATGATCGCTTGCCCCCGCCGATCCGTCTCAAAACTACCCAGGCGGTGGGTGCGGCCATCTTCCGTATGGATAATGTTATCAGGCTGGTCACGAGTCAGATTAAAGCTCACGGCATAGCTTGGATCGACACCTTCGGCTATGGGATCTTGGCCACCAGGGAATACTTCGTCACGATGGGCTGCGCTGCGACTGGGTTCATAAAAGATGGGATCGTTCAGTTTGAGCGCCGGCGTATGGCAAGAAACGCAGCCAATTTGCGCAAAGCGTTGTTCACCGGCGCGGATCGCGCGTCGCTGTTCCCGCGACAAAGCTGGAATCAAATCTAGCTCGTCTAATTCGAGTTGAGTGACCGGGCGCGGTTGGGCCGCCAGATAAATCGACAATGCGGTTTGATCACCGATGGTCAACTCATCACTGATGCCGTCCCCATCACCATCAATGCCGTAGCCTACCAATTCAACCGCCTGCATGCCCAATTCGTTATGCGCTGCGTCACGATTAAATTTGCGGATAAAGCCTTCACTGCCTTTCCATTGCAAGGGTCGGATCACCAGATCAGCGGTGACGCCTTGCACCTGTGCGTTATTGATTTCGACTTGGCAAGGATTGGTCGCCACTGGGGTCACCGTCACTGAACCAAAATCAATATCTTTACTACGCAATGTTTCGGTCTGAGCAACGCCTTCCTGGCAGGCCCTAGCAATAGCTTGGTCTCGTTGCCCCTGCAAATCCTCGGTCATTTCCTCGGCTAATCGCTGCAATGCGCCCAGCCCGAAGACGTGCGGGGTATTGCGGGTAATGAATGTGCTCAGGGTGGCACTGTGCAACGGATCGCGATGCACATTACTGCTGACAGCGCCTGCACCATCGTCGCTAGGCTGGTTGTGGCAGGAATTACAGGCCTGGCCGTTCGGTCCAGTCTCCCGTTTGGGGATATGTGTAGCCCACTCGCCGGGTTCGCTCAGGTCGGCGCGCGGAACCCGGGTAAACCGCTGCATTTCGTCGACTTGCGCCCCGACGCCGTCCAGCGCATTGAAGGTCGCTTCGAATAACTCATCACCCAACTCAAAGGCTTCTTCAAAAGCGTGTTGGTGTTCCCCAGCGACAACCAAATCAAAGAGTTCAGACTGCTCGACATGTTCAGCTTGCGCTTGGTGATTGGTCTCAATCTCCTCTAACGAAGCGGTATTCTCAGCGGCTTGACTCGTTGCAACAAGACTCATCGCGCCGACCACTATGCTGAACTGCAGTTTAGTGCCAGTGGTTTTTAGTTTTTTTTTCATTACCGATGGTTCCCGGTTATTAAAATCATCGCTTGAAATCCGGCCGTGGATAGGCCCAGGTGACGGTGGACGGAGTTAACGTTATCAACGTGGTTTAAAACAAAGCTTTTCATTCCGCATCTCCATAATGGTGTGATTGCGTGCACCATTGTGATGCGCCATTTGGGAAGAAATGTGCAGAAATTAAGGAACTGCAAGCTGTTGGCAGCCGGCTTGAAAAGTGATTGGGCTGAAAGCCGATACTACCGCGGTGGTGTGAGGTGTTCTTTGCTATACTTCTTACTGCCAAGGGCAAATTGCTATCGATTGATGTTTGCGCGGTAAGTTATTCGATAGTTTCAGCTGATTACCGCACGTTGAAGAGAGAAGTGGATGAATATTTACGTGGGAAACCTGTCATATAACGTGACAGAAGAAGAGCTTCAGGGTCTTTTTGCTGAGCATGGACAAGTCACCAGTGTGAGCCTGATTAAGGACAAATATACCGGTCAATCTAAAGGATTTGGTTTTGTTGAAATGGATAAACAAGCCGAAGCTGAAGAGGCAATTAAACAGTTAAACGGGCGGGCCGTTAACGGCAGATCGATTACCGTCAATATCGCACGTCCCCGTAATGAGCGCTCTCAATCAAAACCGAGGCGATGGTAATCAATTAGAGTTGTAGTAATTCGGGCTGGCGTTTGGTGGCGTCAGTCCGTCAGGCTTAGCTCTTACAGGCGCTTGGTCCTACCCTTCATATTTATAGCCCACGCCATAGACTGAATGTACGATTTCCCGATCAGGTAGAACAGTCGCGATTTTTTTCCGCAGCTTCTTGATATGGCTGTCTACGGTGCGTTCGGAAACGATGCGCTGATCAGCATACATACTATCCATCAGCCGATCTCGGGAAAAAATCCGACCAGGCTGATGCACTAATTCCCGGAGTATTTTGAATTCCACCGCGGTGAGTCCGAGTTCTCTGCCGTACAGGTAGGCTTGATACGCCGCCTCGTCTAATTTCACTAGGGGTTCGGTGGGTGGCGCGTTGAGACGGCGCAGAATTGCTTTGACACGGGCCACCACCTCACGGGGACTAAAGGGTTTACAAACATAATCGTCCGCCCCCAGTTCCAGACCGAGCAGGCGGTCGATTTCCTCTACACGTGCAGTGATCATGATAATCGGCACTGAGGAAAAAGTTCTGAGTCCCTTGCACACCTCTAAGCCGTCTTTACCGGGTAGCATCAAGTCCAATAACACCAGATCCACCGGATATTTCCGAACCCAGCTTTCCACCGCGTCACCACGATCCAGATGATCAGTCTGGTAACCGCTTTGGACAAGATAGTCCCTGAGCAGGGCAGCGATTTTGGGTTCGTCTTCCACAATCAGGATATGCTGAGGCATGTCACCCACTTCCCAAGGCATGGCTAGACCGACGGCGTGAACAGCGTAGGACTAATTTCGCAATGCGAGAACGGTTCTATTCGCAATGTCGGTAAACAAGGGAATTTCATTGAGTGGTTGACCTTGTAACAGCGCCCAGGTGATCCGCAGAAAATTGACCCACAAAGCATCTTCATCCGGCGACGAGTCGGATTCTTCTTTGAACCACAGCACAGTCCATAGCAATTTTTCCGTCCATATCGCCCGCCGTGGTTCAATCACTTCGGTGAGCACCCGTTTGGCCAACGTATCCAAGCGCCGTGTGCGACTTTTGGCTAGTAAGTCGGCGACTGCCTGATCGTCTTCAAACCAGGACTCTGTAATGCCGGCTTCTATGCTCCAGAATTCGCTCTCTTGCAGACATTTTTTAAGCGCTGAAGGGCTGCGTAGCGTCTCGGGTAATTCCATAAACAACCTTTCCGTAGTCGCCGCCACGTTTATCCGATCCGGTTGCCAGTCCGCTGCGCCTAGAATTTCGGCGACCCCCAGCAAGCCCACTGGAGGAACCTGTTGAGTCTCGCAAGCTACCGCGAGATGATGCCGCACGGCTCGCGTCAGATACTCATCGGCTACGGTCTGCAAAGGTGTTTGCGTGGATGCCGCACTCAATTGCTTATTTATCGTTCGTTTACCCTCTGGGCCGCTGCTCCAAGCATCCATTATGCCTTTGCTCAATCTGAGCAGAACCGACGATAGCCGATGTTTTCTACCGGCTTTGGAGAGAATCATAAACCCCTGCGCACCAGAACCGTCGAGCGCGGTCGCATGTACTTCTGCCGGAGTGGTGGGTGGCCATTGGGCACACTCGACGCCCTTCTGGCGGGCAGCTTTAATGATTTTATCGACCAATGGCCGTTCCGGCTCGGGTAACCAACTGCGAATGATGATGAGTCGGCGCAATCCAGCCGGGGTGAGCGCATGCACCGTTCCTAACAACACTTGGGCGACGGAGCGGCGCATCTCTTTGCGTTCATCAAGCACCAGCAACGGAGCGGCGTTTTGCAAAGTAGGGAAGCGACAGACAAGCATCTCGGCGGCGAGCGCCACCCGCGCCTGAATAGGTAAGGCATAAGTGAATTCGGTCAGGGCCTGGATTACGTCGAATTCGTCGCCTTTGATTTCTTGCGCTAAACCGGCCAGCACCTCGTCAATGTCCGTAGGGGCGATCTCATTATGAGTGCTACGGTTATCCATGGCGTTTTCGATTGCGGAAAACAACTGTGGATCGACTGCCAATTTCGCCTCCTTCAGCGCCAGGGCGAGTTGCCCCAACAACGTATCCGGTAATTGCCCGGTGCGCGCTAAATTCAATACCTGATGTTGGAAATCAGCGATCAATTCCTTCGCCCAATCGTAGTTGCGGTCAACTTGGTAGCGAATTTGTTCCAAGTGCACGTGGATCAGTAATAAATAGGCGTTGACTAGATGCTCGTTGTCAGCCTCATCGTGTAACTGTTCGACTAACGCCTGCAGGCTTTCTAGGAGGGTTTCTGGGTTATTGTCGAGATAATCCAACAGTGCTTCGTCAATGGGCGGCACTTGCTGCTTGGCTAGTTGTTTGGCGAGCTGTTTGGCATAGCGATGGAGTTTTTTGGCTGAGTTCATGGTGATGGTAGGCGATAGTGATATTAAGATCAGGATAACAGCGCGGTTTAGTTAAGCGTATACCCTACCATCTGCGCCACGCGGCCAAAAGTGTTGAATATAGCTGAACCACTTTATTTTGATTATGGTGTTCAGCCATATTGCTTTGATTTATCAAGTAGCTTATCCCTAAAATCGAATCGATTTATAGGGGTTGCGCTATCACATGCTGCGTTATTCAACTCTATTAGGGGGTGGCCGAACGCGCAAAAGAACGCCCCAAAGCACGCAGCCTTTCCACCTCGACTTCCATAGCCATGATCAGTGTGTTGTCCACTTCGTCGGGGCGAGCTTTCAATGCTAGTAAGATTGCATAGGGCAGGCTCAGCGCCTGATCCTCAGCGACTCTGCTCAGATAGGATTCTTCGAAATCCGGCGGTACCCGCAATGACCAGTTATCTTCGCTGATAGTGCCCGGGGTGTTGTAACGTTCCTGAACGCCTAACATGTCGGATACAAAAACCATAATATTACGTGCCTTGCTGTGCAGCATGTCCGCGAATAGGGCATGGACCAGGACACCAGGATGATTAGCAACATGCGCTGTCCAAGCTGGCCGGTCGGCTTCTCTGGGCACTAATCGTCGGCTCAGATCGGCGGCACGATCATGAGCTTGGCCGCTGGTGCACCAATGCCTCGCCAGCTGCCAAATGGGCCGGGTATCGTGATTACCCAACATGATCCAATCGGCGGGTTGAGCGTTATCGCTGCGGTAAACATCATACGGATCGTTGGGATCGGCGTTTTGAAGCACCCGAAAACGGCCCAAACCGTGTCTTTCCATAACTCGGCGCAACGGGTAGGGCATAGTGCTCAACACCTCACACATGACTTCCTGTCGACCGGTCATATCATGCGGCGCTAGGCGGGAGAACAAGGCAGCGTAGCGGGTGACCTGTTCCTGATTGAGTTCGTTCACCCAATGATCGGCGTGGCGGGGCAAGTCACGATTCAACTGCTCGGCTCGTACCAGCGCGAATTGACGTAAATGCGGATGATCAATCAGATCAGGGGAGGAAAACAGCCGGGCTCCATCCTGTACTGCCTGGAACGGGTTAGGGATGTCGGTGCTATACACCCACGGACAAACCCAACCCTGTGGATGATCCACTCGTAGGCCGTCATACTCGGCAAAGACTTTGCTAAGCCGCCTGTCCACGAAGCGCATGACTGGGCCTGGACTACCATCGGCGGCGAAATATTGCTGTGGATCCAACATCCTGAAGCCCCATGGCTGGCCTTCAGGATTGGTCCGGCTGGGCGGCGCGCCCATGCGATAATTCTGTAGGCAGAGCGCACGGTAATTCCAAGCATCTTGGTTCGACATGCCGATCTGCAGATCAGCGTAGAGCTTTAGACCCAACTCGGAGCACAGTCGCCGTAAATGATCGTGCTGTTCATGAGCGAGTAACTGAACAAATGCATAATGTTCCAAGTCCGCAGCGTAGATTTTGGTCAGTTCTACGCGCCGATGTTGCATGATGGCTTCTTCGCCCGGTTCCGGGTCCCAAAGTCGTTGATCGCTGTCGGGTTGAGCCGCGGCATCGAGCCAGTTTTGCCAACTTTTCCCACGGTGCTCTTCAACCAATGCGGTATAAAGCGCATCCCTCTCCAACCAGTCTGCATTAGCCATTCTAAAATCGGCCAGTCGCTTGGCCAGCCAGCGTGCCTTGGGTTGTTTACGTTCCCGTTGGTAGTGGAAATTATGGTAAGCCGTATTCAACGCTGCCTGAGTTGCTTCGTAAGCAAATTGGTAATGCACCCGCTGCCGACCATGCGGCCGATCACTCAGCAGGTCGTCCAACTGTTCGGCGCTTAGCAGACCGCTGCGCTTTACAGCGTCCAATGATACAGAAAGGGGATTACGCGAGAAGAACGTGCCATCGTAAGGCGAAGGATTATCCGCCGAGGTGATGCCTTGTGGACCTAACTGTAGTCCGTTGTAGCCAACGTTACGTACTCGTTTGAGAAAACCGGCAGCTCCACGCGTATAAGGCGAGCCATAGCCGGTTTCTTCGTCTTCGAAGCTCGGAAAGCTCGGATCATGGATTTGCAAAAACAGATTGTCCACACCCAGTACGCGTAATCCTTCGGTAATGCAATAGCGATAACTTTCGAATGCGAAATGACTGTACACCGGGTTCCCCTGCAGCAATTTGTCGGCCCACACGAGTATGCCAGCCGGGTAGGCTAGTGGGAAGATGAAGTGGGTCGTTATGGAAACCTAATCCACCGGATTATGCGGAGTTAGCACAGCGGTGACTTGCTTAAAGATAGCGGAAGCCGTGTTACCCTCAGCCTTGCTATCTATGGCCCGAGTGCACCAGATCGTGACGGTTATGTCCTTATCCGGTAAGTAGCCGGCAATGCCGAATAGACCTGCGAAACTTGGAGCCTGAGTGAGCCAGCCGTTATCAACCACAATGCCCTGGGCGTAGTAGCGATCTTCAGTCCAGAACCTCATCCCGGCAGTGTGCGGCGCAAGCATGGCTTGAAAGGACTCCGGTTTGAGGCCCCTGCCTTGGCCGATGGCGCGGAAGCCGGCCAGCGTGTCGCGGATGGTCGAGGTTTGAACCGCGCCCCGCGCTAGTGTCCAGGAAGGATTCCAAAAAGTAGCATTTTCATAGGACCCACGCTCATCGGTGTAGCTGTGCAAAACGGGCGGAGGTATGTGCGGTGTATCAGGTGCCGCCGTTTGGGTCATGCCGAAGGGAATGAGTATCCGTTCCTTTATCAGCTCGCTGAGGGGTTTGCCCGTAGCCCTTTCCAGAGCAAGGCCGAGGATCACAAAATTGGTATGCGCATAGTTCCAGTCGCTACCGGGTTTGAACCTGGGTTGTTCAGTTAAGGCGAGTGCAATGAGTTGCTCCGGTGTCCATTGTTGGAAGGGGTTGGCGTAAAATTGTTTCTGGAAGGCATTCATCGGCATATAGTCTGGATAACCAGCGGTGCCGTTGAGGAGCATTTCGAGGGTGACGGTCTGCGCATTGAGCAGTTCAGGTAGCCATTGGCCGATAGGATCATCGGCCTTCACGATATTGGCATCAATGAGTTGGTAAAACAGGTTCCCCAGGTAGGCAACGGCGATGTTACCGTTGCGCAAGTGCATTTCAGGTGTCGCGGGCACTCCGGTGATCGTTTCGCCTTCAGCTAGAATAAGCAGCTCCTTTCCTTCCACAGTAATGCCCAGCAGGACTGCCAGCAACTTCTCTTTGGCTATTGTATCCGTGACCAGTTTCTGGATGGCAGGTAGTCGCTCTTGATACGTTGCTAAATCATTAGATCCGCCTGCAACCGCCCCAGGTAGAGTGACAACTAAGGCAAGCAAGGCTAAGTAAATCCAACGAGGTGGTGTAAATGTGTGGAGATGTTTGGTCAATTTGGTATGAAAAATCATTGCTTAAATACGAATTTGGTAACTTCTCAATAACCCGGGGCAGAGGCACGTTTGCGGATAATTTCTGGCAGGGGTGCGATGGTCTGTTCTGCCACCCTGAGGCGGTCAGTGAGGTATTGCCAGAATGAGATGCCGAGCTTGCGGCAGGTTTTCTTCAGGCGGGCAAAGGTATCCCGGCAGCGGCGGCCTTCATGACTGCGTGTTCCACGAGAGGAATCAACTTATGCACTAACCGCTCGGCATGTACCCAGCACAGGGCGTGTATGAGCACGTCGAATTGACCGGCATCGTCACTGACGATGACCAGATCATTGCCGGTGGCAATTCGCCTATGAGCACCTCGCCCTCCGGCGTAACCCAGCGCTCCAAGCGATACCGCGTAATATGCGCGTGAATCACCAACTCCTGCACCACAAAATCTCGGTAGCCTTTGAACCGCGAACCCTCGGGTATGCTTCCCTGCGGGGTTACCCATTGGGTCTCATGGATAGTGAGCTGGCTATTTTTCGCCTCCTTGCTCGAACCCGCCCGTTTCTTACGTTCACCACTGCCGTCAACATCCCTTTCGTCGGGCTCTGCCGAATCAGGATCGGTTTGAAGGTCGGCCACTTCTTCTCACCCTTGAGGAGACTGATCTCGTCCTTCAGTCGGGCGATTTCCTCGTCCTGCGTTTGTAGCCGTTCGGCAAACTGCTCCAGCAACCCCAGCAGTGCTTTAGCCACCGCGGTTTGTTCTTCTTCAGGAATCACTGGGATTTGCAGCTTCGATTTCACCAGCAGCAATATGCCACAAATACGCACACTCTGTAAGCTCACCCACCCCGGCATATTGAGAAGTTGCAATTTTTACTTATAACGCTTTGATTATAAAATCATAAACCAGGAATACACCTTTTCGGTGGAGCTGCAAAAAGCCCCAATTGTGCTATATCATTCTCCAAGAGGCTTCACTAAAGATCGCTTTATGCCTTGTGAACACTTACACGGGTATTTGAGAACCGCTCGCCACGATGAGGAAATCATGTTCGCCATTGTGCGCAGCAAGCTCTACGTATTTGTTTAAGGAAGTGTTGGAGGTAGGCTATGCGCCATTCCACTGCCAATGTTGTGTACGCTGTTATCTTGCTTCTGGTTTCGCCGTGGGGGTGGGGAGCTTCCCCTGAGATTCCAACTTCTTCTAATCGGGTGGCGCTACCAGGCCATGTATTGCCGGCGCTGTCCCGCGCAACAGCTGTTTCCAGTGGCGAGGAAGCAGGCAGTCAGGCGCTGACGCTTACTATTGTTCTCCGACGCGACGACCAGGCGGGGTTTGAGCAGTATTTGCGGGATGTGTATGACTCGCGGTCTCTTGAGTATCAGCGTTTTTTGTCGCTGCCCGAGATCATTGAGCGATTTGGTCCTTCACATGAAGCTTACATGGGCATACTGAACTATTTGCAAGGCCATGGTTTCAGCTTAGTGGAAGGTTCGGTAACCCGCCAGACGCTGCTGGTTCGTGGTACACGAGAAGACGCAGAACGTGCTTTCGACGTTCAAATCCGAGACTATATGCTTACTGATCAGCGTTTCTACGCCAATGATCGTAATCCGCGTCTCCCGCCCGGAATCGGTACGCACGTCCAAGCCGTGCTGGGACTGTCAAATCTTGCTCAACCGCAGACGATTACCAGCCTGGAGAAGGTCGCCCTCATCTGCTCGGTGGCTTTTGCTGTTTTGGGAGCCACGGGTATAGTCACTTGGTGGATTTCTGGTCCGGTGGCTGCTATCTGTCTGTTTCTCGGGTTCCTTCCCCTGTTTCCTCAAAAACTGATCCCTATCCCCTACAATTTTCCTATTCCGGGACTGACAGGCGGTCAGCCTTTGTCCACCTTGGTTCGCCCCAATACTGATAAATTATCGGCCAGCGCCCAAGTGAGCGTCCCGACCGGCGCAGGCCAAACCATTGGGATCACTTCCTTTAGCGACTTCGATGTCAACGACGTGCGCGACCTGATCGCCTATCTAGGCGCGGCTCCCGAAGAAATCAATCGGCTAAGCCGGAGATCGCTCAATGGCGGGGCACCCCTCGGTCCCGGTCAGGTGGAACCCCTGCTCGACATTGCAGCGGTCATGGCGACAGCGCCAGGGGCCAACATCGTGGTTTACGACGCGCCATTCACCGGCGCCGGGACGAGCTTCCAGTCATTATTCAACGCGATGATCGGCGACGGCGTTGACATCATCAGCAACAGTTGGGCCTACTGTGAGGATCAGACGACACTGGCTGATGTAGCCAGCATCGATGCAATCCTGCAAACTGCGGCTGCCGCTGGGATCAGCGTGTTCAGCGGCAGTGGCGATTACGGTAGCACTTGCCTCAACGGCAGCCCGAATACGGTTCATGTCCCCGCTAGCGCGACCTATATCACTGCGGTTGGCGGCACCACGCTGAACTACGGACCAGGCTTCACCTACGGCAGTGAAACCTGGTGGGATGGGGCGATGGCCACTCCGCCGACCGGCCAGGGTGGATTCGGGGTGAGCCAGTTCTTCGGTCGTCCCGCTTATCAGAGTGCACTTAACCCGCAAGCGATGCGCTCAGTGCCTGATGTGGCGGTGAATGCTGATCCCGCGACCGGCTATATCCTTTGTCAGGCCAGCGATGGCGGTTGCCCTAACGGCAAGCTATATGGTGGCACTAGTGTAGCCGCTCCAATCTGGGCTGCTTTTACTGCGTTGCTCAACGAAGCTCAGGGTCAAAATATTGGATTCCTCAACCCCTTGATCTATCCCCTTGCCGGTACCGAGGCGTTTAACGGCGCCGCATCAATGGGTAGCGACTTCGCCCACGTGGGTCTCGGCTCGCCGAATCTTGATGTACTTTACCGCTTGTTGAACGGAATCTCGGAAGGGACGCCAGATGCCGCAGTTTCAGAAGTGCTGTACGCAGGTTCCGTAATCACTGGTGTGCAAACACTACCAATGACCTCGTTGCCCGCCGACGGCGCGAGCGCTGGGGTCATCGTAGTGACGATCCGCGACGCCGACGGGCACACAGTCAGCGGTACAAATGTGGCGCTGGCGGCCAACAGCAGCAACGCAATGATCGCGCCGGCAGGCACTGTAACTACCGACGCCAACGGTCAAGCCGTTTTCCTGGTAACCAGTCTCACTCCAGGGACGGTAACGCTCACTGCGACCGACGCTACCGGCAATATCCCACTTTCGGAAACTGCGGACATCAGTTTCGGTGTCCCGCCCGCCGCCAGCGCTGGCATCGGCGCCAGTCCGACCAGTCTTCTTAACGACGGCGTTAGCGCAACTACCATCACGGTCACGCTCAAGGACGCGCTGAACCGTCCTTCACCTGGCAAGCTGATCACCCTGGTTCAGGGTAGCGGTCGCTCGGTTATCACCGGGCCGAATCCGAGTGTGACCGATGCGAATGGCGAAATCCGCTTCACCGCGACCAACCAGTTCAGCGAAACCGTGACGTACACCGCTGTCAATGTAACGGATGGTGATCTACCCGTGCCCGGCAATGCTACAGTGAATTTCAGTGGGTCCGCCAACCTGTCCTGCGTGGGTAATCCGCCGACCGCCGCTGCCGGATATGCCTTGACGCCCTTCGCCAACGGATTTTTCACGCAAAATCTGTTTTTTGGCAATGTGAACTGGGGCTGTTCGGGCGCATCGAATCCGACTTTCAACACGACCAACTCGGTGTATGTTGCTAATTTCGCCACCGGCGACCTGTTTAAATTCGGCCTTGGGGGCGGCGTCGTCTCCACTGGCAACCAACTGTCCAATCTTGGGCGCACGCTCGGACAACCGACTTTCGGCAAGGATGGCCGACTGTATGCGACGCATGGCGCAACTACCGGTAACTTCACCACGGGCGACATTGTGGAAATCGATCCAGCGACCGGCGCCCAGCTTCGGGTGATCGCCCCTAATCTGACCTGCCCAAGCAGTCTCGCGGTCGATCCACTCAGCGGCGACCTGTTTTTCGATAACGCTTGCACTGGAGCGGGTTCTGGCAACCCCTCACTCTTCCGGGTGCGCAATCCGGGCAGCGCCACGCCGATCGTGGAAGTTTACGCCACGTTACCCACCACAATGGGGAACGGCGCCATTTCATTCGCGCCGGATGGTTCGATCTATGTGGTCATCAACTATTTTGGCAATCCGAATGCGCCGATCGTGCGTGTATCCGGCACGGATCAACCGACGCCGCCAACGATCACGACACTCCCCGGCATCACCTCGAATTTTTGGGTTACGGTCGGCGAGGCGAATGCAGATGGCTCAGCCAAGTCATTGATTGTGCTTTCTCCCAGTGGGCTTGCTCTCATGGACTTGGCCAGCAATGCAACAACACCTTTGACTAATGGCGGCATCGGGTCCGGGGTGATCGGTCCGGATGGTTGTCTGTATGCGAGCGCTACGGACACTATTTACAAACTCGCCCCCAGTTCCGGTGGTTGCGGATTTGTCTCAACGAACCCCGCACCCGCGCTGACTTTGTCGCCAGCGACGGTTTCGCCCAATCCGGCGCAAGGATCGCAGCAAACAATGACAGCCCAGTTCGTCAACCTGGCCGCACCCGAAGACACGCCGGTATTTTTCAGTATCGGCGGCGCTAACGCGCAAACCAAATTCGGGCGCACGGACGCCAGTGGAAAAGCGACGATCAACTACACCGGGACTTTCACCGGCAACGACACGGTGATTGCCAGCGCTACTGTGGACGTTTCCGACTTCACCTCCAACCTGGCGCGTCTGACCTGGGACGCCGGACAGCATGTTACCTTCCTGAGTTTGAACACCAGTCCCTCGGGCGCTACCGTCGGTATCCCGGTGACTCTCAGCGCGGCGCTGGTTGATGTTTCCGTTAATCCCACGGCGGCGATTGCCGGGGCCACTGTTCAGTTCTCGGTGGGTGGTCAGTCGTGCAGCGGAGTCACCAACGCTAATGGCATCGTCAGCTGCAGCGTGACGCTACCGGCGGCAGGTTCATTCACCTTGATGGCTAATTTTGCGGGAGGCGCTCAACAGCAAGCGGCGGTGGCTTCACAAACCCTGTTCGTGACGGCCCCAGTTACCTCTCCAGCGACCTGCTTCACCGGCACTGTGGCGAGCGGCGGTCAGGCCACAGCCTGTCTCAACAGCGCCTTACCGACGTGTCAGTTCATGAGCTCGGCATTCGTTCCGGTCGACAATGTCGGAGTCGCTCCGCCCACGGGTATTCAAATTCCCTATGGCCTGTTTCAGTTCACAACAACAGGCTGTAGCGACACCGTAAACCTGTCAGTCACTTATCCAAATCCACTGCCCGCTAACACCAGTTACTGGAAGTTCGGTCCCACTTCGGGTCAGCCCGCGCATTGGTATGCGCTACCAGCCACTATCAACAATAGTACGCTCACTGTCATTCTGACCGATGGCGGCGCGGGCGACAGCGATCTGCAAGTGAATGGCCGCATCGTCGATCCTGGCGGGGCAGGTTATGCTATTGCGACGGACGGGACGGACGGCGTGCCCATCCCGACGCTCAATGAATGGCGCTTGCTGTTGTTCATGCTGCTCATGGCGGTCATGGTCAGTGTGGCGGCTTCACGGCGGCGGACCGGGCGATTTTAGCAGGCAACTGCGGGGCCGTATTGGACCTTATCTTTTCAGAACGGGGTCCGCTACCTCACCACCTGAGGT